>CAXNGM010000131.1:0-6577 GCA_964201695.1 Bacteroidia bacterium
CTAATACCACTTTTTCATCGGCAAATTGCTTGGTTACACTTTCGAGAATTTGCAAAAACGAAAATTCCTGACTACCGAAATTCTGAGTTACTTTTAATCTGTATGATACAACCGCAAGCACATCGTCTAATTGCCGGATTCTAGCCAATGCTAAGGAATTCTCTTTCCGCAGTTCAATATAAGTTTCTGGATCAATGGTCAATAATGTATGCGACAACTGAATATATTCACCATAGATGCTATCCAAAAGCTCATGGTTCTCGATGCGCTTTGCCTTTTGTTCTGCCTTTTTTAAGAAACTAACAGCAATTTGATGCTGACTTTTGGAACAATAAATTCGAACTAAAGAAAGAAGTTGAAATAGCTGCAATACCTCGTCATCGTTATTATGCTGAAGCACCAAGGATTTATTTAAATCGTCAATTAAGCGATTCTTCAGTCGGTAAAATGCATTTTTAGCTCCATGACCATAAAGCTTTTGAACGATTTTATTTTCATCATTTTTCTCGGGATTCTTTCTAATGAAATCGAGCAGTGCAATGTCTTTTCGCTCAATCTCAGCACCCTGGCGATGTGCAAAGATTTTGAAAAACCGAATCTCCTCTTTGCTTAATCCATCTACAATCTGATAAAATACATCCATAATTAATATTCGCTGAATGAGTAAGAATATTGCAAGTTTAATAAAAATCCTTGAAGCTTTTCATTACTTTTGATTGCAGCTAAAGATTATGCGAACATACAGCCCATTTTCGAAAATAATTACACCAATCCGAACCTCATTTTCAGCAATAGGTTCGCAGATTTTTTTATTGTTGATTTTGATGTATGCTCAAATTGGAAATGGGCAGTCCATCAGTATCTCCAACTTTAGTATGCCGGATACTGTTTTTCAAAATTCGGTTGCTAGTGTTCAGTTTACCATTCAAAACACGAGCGATACCTTAAATATTCTTGGAAACCTGAAACTAAATTTCCGAAACGAAACATTAAACAATCAAACCGAACCGCTTGGAGGTTTTGATGCCTTGCAATTTATTGCTCCTCTTCAGACCAGAACATTCAATACAATCATTCCAATAACACCGCAGTATTTTTTAGAAGGGGGAAATACCGTTGTTATTTGGCCTTCGTTTGTTGGTCAACCCGTTGCTGCCGATGATTCGATTCGATTTAACATTTTTATAGAGAATCTCATTGGATTCAATTCGGTTCAGGGCAATTCATCATTCATTATCCAAAATCCTGTTGGCAATAAATTACAGATCCATGCAATCGGTAAAGTAAAATTGCCAAAACAAATTTGCATACGCGATTTACAAGGAAAATCTTTACTGAACATTGAGCAATCTATCTCCGAAGACATTGATATGTCTGGCATTGCACCAGGAATTTACTTCCTCGAAATGCTGCTCGAAGATGGCAGAAGTATCACCCAAAGAATTATACGTTCCGGCGATTAAATTTTAGCAACAATTATTCAAATTGCGTGTTTAGAAAAACGCTTTCTTAGAGTACTTTTGCAAAAAACTAACGCATGATTTCGCTTACCGAATCCAGTCTTTATTGTAACAGCTTAACTGCTTATAAACGTTTCAAGACCCGCGAAGTCATGATTGGCGATTTAGCCCTAGGTGGCGACAATCCCATCCGGCTGCAGTCCATGACTACAACCGACACCATGGATACAGCAGCGACTGTAGCTCAAAGTATCCGCATGATAGAAGCTGGATGCGAGATCGTTCGTATTACAGCACCAAGTATTAAAGAAGCGCAAAACTTAGAAAACATCCGCAAGGAATTACGAAATCGCGGATACAATACTCCTTTAGTTGCCGATATTCATTTTACGCCCAATGCGGCCGAATTGGCTGCACGTATCGTGGAAAAGGTGCGCGTTAATCCAGGAAATTACGCCGATAAGAAGAAGTTCGAACATATCGACTACACCGATTTTGCTTACGAAGCTGAACTAGAACGGATTCGCGAACGCTTCACTCCCTTGGTGAAAATTTGTAAGGAATATGGTACTGCTATGCGCATTGGAACAAACCACGGTTCTTTATCCGACCGCATCATGAGTCGCTACGGCGATAGTCCTCTGGGAATGGTGGAATCGGCGATGGAATTTTTAATGATTGCCGAGGAAAATAATTTCTACAACCTCGTTCTGTCAATGAAATCATCCAACACGCAGGTTATGGTTCAAGCGTATCGTCTGTTGGTGAGTAAAATGATTGACAAGGGGATGAATTATCCATTACATCTTGGAGTTACAGAAGCGGGTGAAGGCGAAGATGGTCGAATTAAATCGGCGGTTGGAATTGGAACTCTTCTCGAAGATGGTTTGGGAGATACTATTCGCGTTTCATTAACCGAAGAACCTGAATTTGAAATTCCAGTTGCCAAAGCCCTTGCCGAAAGATACAAGCAGCGCGAAAGCCATATATCCATTCCGGAAATAAAGTCATATCCAATTGATCCGTATAATTATTCAAGAAAAAAATCCAACGGTGTAAATAATTTGGGCGCTGATAATGTGCCAAGAGTAGTTCTCGATTTTAGTCAAATTCCCCTAGAAAATCCTGCTGTTTTACATCGCGCTGGTTATTCCTATTCGGTGCCGCTCGACAAATGGAATCTAAGCGATCAAGCTTGCGATTACATATATACTGGAAAACAAATTCCGGCATTTGATGTACCTGGAACGCTTGGCTTAATTGTCGATTTAGCTGCTTGGGAATCCAATCGATTTAACCACTTCCCACTTCTTAGTAGCAATGAATACATTGTATCGAATCTTGAGAATTCTCAACTGAAATTTGTTTCACTTAAGTTATCGGAATTAAATGCGGAATTTATTGCAAAGCTTCAAAATGACACACTTGCTGTCTTGGTTGTATCAACAGAAAACACGCATGCAATGCCTGAGATTCGTAGGTTCTTTGTGTTATGCATGGAACATGGAATTGAGAATCCGATAATCATCAAACGCAATTACAACCATCCCGATTTATCCGAATTTCAAATTCATGCAGCAAGCGATTTGGGCGGTTTGTTAATTGATGGCTTGGGTGATGGAATTTGGCTTTGTGCCGAAAATGATTTGCCATCTATAAGAAACACCAACCAAACTGCATTTGGAATTCTTCAAGCTGCACGTGTTCGAATATCAAAAACAGAATACATTTCTTGTCCTTCGTGTGGCCGCACATTATTCGACTTACAGGAAACAACGGCTAAAATCCGCAAACGAACCGATCACCTTAAGGGCCTAAAAATAGGCATCATGGGCTGTATAGTAAACGGTCCAGGCGAAATGGCAGATGCTGATTTCGGATATGTTGGAACCGGAATCGGGAAAATTACCTTATATAAAGGCAAAGAAGTGGTGAAGCGAAACGTACCTGCTGAACAAGCGGTTGACGAGCTAATCCAACTCATAAAAGATAATGGCAAGTGGGTTGAGATGTCTATTTAGTAGATTTTTCTCATTTAAAAACACTTCAACAAGACCCATTTCGTTCGATTTCTTACGCAAGATTTTACGTGCTGAAATTCTGCAAACAATTGATATAGTGTCATTTCATAAATTAGGATGTGAATTTTAATTGCTTAAGGAGGAATTTCTTTCATAGGTAAGAAGTTCGAACAATGCTGCGTCTATTAGCGCAACTTAAAAGATGTTTAAAGGGTAATAAGGGGGAATGATAAACACATTATTTGAAACCCAAATTATGAAACTACTTTACACTTTTAAAAAAGCGACAAGCCTCCGACTGGCTTTACTAGCATTTTGCTTCACGTTAACGGCTTCTTTAAATGCAACGTCTTATGTATGGAACGGATCTGTTTCAACACAATGGGGCGATGCAGGAAACTGGACTCCCGCTGGAATTCCAGACATTGGCGACGATGTAACCATTAATAGCGCAACGAACAACCCGGTATTTGAAGAGATATCCGGTTTAAACAATTTTACCCTAAACTCGGGCACGCTCAATCTATCTGCTTTTACCATTGTATTATATGGTTCAGCAAATTTTAACGGCGGAACTATTTCGAACGGAAACATTGCATTTGTTTCGGGTTCGAATGCTAATTTTAGCGGAACAGCAATTAGTTGCGGCGTTTCGGGGTCATTAAGCGATGTCTACTTTAATGGAAGCACATTCGATAATGCGGTTTCATTAACACGCTCCAGTTCAAACGATGTTATT
Organism: Bacteroidia bacterium; assembly: GCA_964201695.1. Lineage (GTDB taxonomy): Bacteria > Bacteroidota > Bacteroidia > M30B66 > M30B66 > CALQRR01. Next base: position 4,221 of record CAXNGM010000131.1, read on the forward strand.
TGCAATGGAGGAAACACATTTAAATCTACTTTCAGTTTAACAAATACAGGAACTGGCTCCATTACATTTTCAAATGTTTCGGCAGATACTTATCAATCACTAGCATCTTTTACAGTAAACAATACCGGATTAATTCTCCTTGCTCATACAGCAACCGGTACACAATTTCAAGGAGGCGCAGAATTTAACTCGAGTGGAACAAGTTTAGGAATTCGACTTGGGCAAAATGGAGGAACCTCAACCTTGAGCAGTGGACAAACATTCAGCATTGGAGGAAATGGATTCAGCATTGGCGATTTACGTATCAAAGGTTTAACTCAAGCAGGAGCAACAGCTCAATCATTAACATTAAGTGGTACATCAGCGATATATTTCGAATCGGGGTGTACTTTCAATGCTGATATAACGTTTTCTTCACCTCACGTTTATATCAATGGTTCTACATTTCAAGGAACAACATCCATAACGAAAACGAGTTCTGGTAATAATCAAAGCTTGGGTGGAAATACCTTTAACGGAGCAACAACCATCATCAGTAATGGAAGTGGCGATTTTATTTTAGGCGTTTCTAATCCTGACAGTTTTAACTCCACATCAGTTTTTACGAATACAGGAAGTGGAACCTTATTTGTGGCACACGTTGCATCTGGGACTATGTTTGCAGACAATATTCAAGTGAACTCTACAGGATCAAGCAAAGGTGTTCGCTTTGGACAAACCGGCGGAAGCTCAACTCTTGCTAATGGTAAAACTATTACAATTGGTGGTTCAGGATTCACAGCTGGAAGTTTACGTTTAAGAAATTTCACTCAAACAGGTTCAACAGCTCAGAGTTTGAGCATCATCTCAGGAACTGCGGGGCTTTATCTCGAAACAGGTACAACATTTAATGGTGCCGTTAACTTTACATTTCCACAATTGTATTTGAGTGGATCAACTTTCGCAAGCACAGCTTCACTTGAAAAAGGTGGCGCAACCGATAATACGGGTTCGGGAGGCAATACATTCTCATCAACAACATCTATTACCAATAGCGGTTCAGGTCGTTTAATTTTAGGATCGACTAACCTGGATACTTTTGAGGGAAATCTTACTGTTACAAGTTCGGGCAGTTCTACCGTTCAATTGGCGCAAACTTCATCAGGAAATGTATTTAATGGCAACATCATCATCAATTCAACAGGTTCAAGTCAAGGTGTTAAATTTGGACAAAACGGAGGTACGTCAGTGCTTGCCGATACCAAAACAATTACCATCGGTGGACTAGGATTTAGTAATGGCGATTTAGCTTTTAAAGGACTATCACAAACGGGAACTACATCACAGAGCATTACGGAACTTTCGGGTTCAGCAAGTTTGCTTTTGGAAGCAGGAACGATTTTTAATGGAGATGTTACTTTTGAAAGTCCTCGTTTATTCTTAAACGGTGCAACATTCAATAGCATCGCTTCATTTACAAAAAACAGCTCTCTATCGGATGCAAGTGAGGGTGGAAATACATTCAATGCCAATGTGGAAATGTTCAATACTGCCGATGGAGAAATGATTCTTGGTAACTCAAATCCTGATATTTTCAACGGAAATTTAACACTCAATAATTCTGGTTCTGACGCAATTAATCTTGCGTATGGCTCAACGGGAAATGAATTTAATGGTAATATAGAAGTGAATTCAACCGGTAGTTCTGCTGGAATTCGATTCGGTCAAAATGCTGGAACCTCCTCGCTTGCAATTGGAAAAACCATTAGCATTGGTGGTTCTGGTTTTACTTCGGGAGATTTACGTTTGGCTTATTTTGTTCAGATCGGATCGACGAGCCAATCGCTTACAACTTTCGGAGCCAATGTGGAATTATACCTTTCTGAAGGCACTGAATTTAATGGCAGCACGGCATTTACGTGTCCTAGTATTTATTTAGATGGAACAACGTTCAATAATAGTACAACCATTGTAAAAACGGGAGCCGGTTTTAATTTATCGAATGGAGGAAACACATTTGGAGGTGTTACAAGCATTTCAAACACAGGAACAGGTTCGTTTATATTGGCAGGAACGGTTGCGGATACATACAATGAAAATGTTACTTTCCTTCAAACAAATGCCTATACACTTTATCCTGCTTATAATGTAAACAGCAATTTCAAGAAAAATATCTCAACTGTTGGGTCAAACACAGCTGTTGTTTTTGGAAGTAATGGCGGTAGAGTTACATTGAATGGTACGGCAACACAAACTATTGATGGCGATGCTGCGAAAATGCCAGATTTCTTCAATCTTACTTTGAACAAAGCTTCAAACCATGTTACCTTAAATGTTCCAATTATAGTATCAAACAATCTAACATTTTCAAGTGGAAA
>CAXNGM010000132.1:0-6568 GCA_964201695.1 Bacteroidia bacterium
TTCAAAAACATCAATCCAGAGGATGCCTTAGAAAAAACGAATCGGAAATTTATCAAGCGTTTTCAATACCTCGAACAAGCTGCCGAAAAAGCAAATCGTAAACTCGACGAAATGACGCTTGAAGAAATGGATGTTTATTGGAACGAAGCGAAAACGAAATCCTAATTTAACCTTCTGCTCAACTTTCGAACACTTTTTGGACTACGCAAAGCATTAAACACAACGCCATAATTGTCTTTGTCGGTAACGTATTGCTGACCAAAATCGGCAAGTCGAATCCGGTTTTTCTCGCTCGAAAGGGTTAACATCATTTCGGCTATTTGGTTGGAATTTAGTGTCCCAATGGAGATGAATCCAATAGCTGTTTTGTAACGTTGAGATTCAGATGAAATAGAATTTAATGTTTCAATTTGGGAACTGAACGACTCTATTTTCATTCCCCAACGATTGGTTGTTGGTAGCGTGTATGCATCAATCTTATCGGGATTAGGCACAAAGGAACCTGAATTAGAATTACCTGATTGGTTTTTGGCTTGCTTGTCTTCAATTGCCGAATTGCCAGAGATTTTAAACTGATTGTATTGGTCGATGTAGGCAATCGTGTTTGTATTTGCAGGAAGATTTATACTTCCCTCATAAACGGGTTTTTTCACAACAGAGCTTCCCATTTGCATGAGTTTTATCACTTTTAGTTTTTGTGCACCCGGATTCAGTTTCGAAATGTTCATCGTATTGGATGCATCACTGTATGAAACACCATTCAGTTCAGCAATAAACATACTGCTGTCTTGCAAGCTGAGTGTAAGTGATGCAGTTTGTGCATGTGAAATTACTGCACTCATAAGAATTAATGCAGTTTGGAAGAATCTTAACATCATAAACCAGAGTTTTTTTATAGGTTTGATTTTCAAAAATACAACCTAATCATGATGAATCAACCGGATACCAGATTAATGTTACGTGATAATGCATTGCTCGGAAAAAACATTGTAGTTACTGGAGGTGGAACAGGTTTGGGCCGCTCCATGACCAAAACATTTTTGCAATTGGGTGCTCGGGTCATGATTACAAGTCGTAAAGAGGATGTGCTTAAAGCAACATGCTCCGAACTTGCAGCCGAAACGGGTGGTTTTATAACCTATGCAGTGTGCGATGTGCGAAAAATGGATGAGGTGGAAGCGGCAATCGAAAAGGCCTGGACCGAATTGGGGCCTGTCAATGTATGGTTGAACAATGCAGCTGGGAATTTTATCAGTCCAACCGAACGGCTAAGTCACAAAGCCTTCGACACCATTGTTGATATTGTTTTGAAAGGTTCGTACAATTGCACCTTGGCTGTTGGCAAGCGTTGGATTGCCGATAAGATATCTGGAAATTTCTTGAATATCGTTACAACTTATGCCTGGACTGGTTCGGGTTATGTTGTTCCATCGGCAACAGCAAAAGCTGGGGTTTTAGCGTTAACACGCAGTTTGGCTGTTGAATGGGCAAAATATGGAATTCGGAGTAATGCCATTGCACCTGGACCTTTCCCAACTGCTGGTGCTTGGAGCCGATTATTCCCTGATGAGTTAGCAAGTAAAATAGATCCAATGGCTCGTATTCCACTAAAACGATTTGGTGAACATGCAGAATTGGCAAACCTCGCTGCGTACCTCGTTTCCGATTTTGCTGGATTTGTAAATGGCGAAGTGGTGACCATTGATGGCGGTGAATGGCTGCAGGGTGGTGGCGAATTTAACAACCTCGAACATGTGCCCGCTCCGATGTGGGATCAAATTGAAAGAGCCGTTCGTGGCAAACGTGAAAAGGAATAGAATGCAAACTTATCTTACAAATAACATTGAAAATCAAATACTTTCATAGTTTTGTAATATAAAATTTCATGGCCTATGTGTTCTCAATCATTCAAAACACTGTTTGTTTTCTTGACATTTCTTTCTGTAAATTCCATTGCCCAAACCAATTCTTCAGGGTACAAAGCAAAGAATACTGATACCGAACAAAAAATTCAGGAGCGAGGAAAAAACTACAATGTTAATTTTGACATCGCAAATCACGAAGCTTTTTTTATGGAAGGCGAAGATTCTTTGATGCGTTATTTATACAAGCAAATTAATCTAAGTAAAGAGGCGCTCGAATCCAAACTATCGTTAAATGCAATGCTTGGTTTTCAGGTCAATTTTGATGGAAAAGTGCAACAAGTGTATTCGATAAGCAAAGTAGGATTTGGCATCGACGAACAACTAATATCCGAATTAGGCAAGATTAATTTTGTTCCAGCATCGCAAGGAAGTATGCCTTTCCGCTCGGAAGTAGTATTGGAAATACCAATCAACACCAAACAGATTTCAGAATTCAATACTGAAATTGGAGAATAAAATTATTTCCCAACAAGAGAAACAGTTCCTTTTTGTGTATCTGAATTTTCTTGATGCTCCAAATTAGCAACAAAGAAATAGGTTCCACTAGGAAGTATATCTCCATTCATATCGGAACCATTCCATTCAAAAAATGGATTTATAGATTCAAACACTTTATTTCCCCAGCGATTAAAAATCACGATATCAAACTTATCGTAAGCGAATGTTTGTCCCGCTTTAAAGAAATCGTTAACACCATCACCATTAGGTGAAAAAACATTAGGTAGGATTAAGTCTTGGTAGCACACTTCAACGTTAAGTAGGAAAGAATCGCGATAAGGACACACCTTGCCAGGTTGGAAAATGTCAACAAAATACCAAGCGCTATCAGATACTTCGATTGATTGAGTTGTTTCTCCTGTATTCCATAAATAAGAAGTTCCAACGGTGTCCGACAAAAGATTCGTGGATTCACCTTTGCACAGGTCAATCGTATACAAGTTGCTTGAGTCAGGATTTTGCACAAATACAGTTACTGAATCGCTTGCTCTGCATGTTAAAGATCCATGAGCAGCAGCTATTTCAATTTCATAGGTTGTCGTGGAATCAGGATATGCGGTGTATTCTCTTTGATTCGATACTTGTTCATTATCGACAGACCAATAATATTGAAACCCAGTTCCTTCTTGAGCACTCAACAAAACTGCTTGTTCAGCACAAATGGTCGTATCGTTATTCGTAACAGGCTCGGGCAATGCATATACAATTACATTTCTAGTTGAGTTTGAGTTTCCACATTGGTTAACCGTTTCTAACGAAATAGTGGTTGTTCCAACGGTTGGGAAATAGATATTGGCATTATTACTCAAGGAATCGACAATCGATCCAGTATTTACATCCCAAGAATAATAGGTGTTTTGATACAAGTTGCTTATAAAAGTGAGCGTGTCGCCAACACAGGCTTTTACAGGGCCCGAAATGGACGCATTAGGAGCTCCAATTACTGTAATTAATGCAGGTGAAGATCCTGGACCCGCACACCCAAAATTGGTTTCGGTTACACCTAATGTGTAATTGCCCGCACCATTAAATAAAATTCCACTGTAAGGTCCTCCTTCATAAAAATTAGGATCGGCATTTAAGGACCAAACATAAGTTGAACTAAAATTATACGGACTCAATAAAAACCATAAGCCCTCACTAATGCAAATAGTTGTATCTCCATCGTATGGAATGGATTGAAAAGTATTGATATCAATAAGTCCAATGGATAAAGGCGAAGGCGAAGGTGCTCCAATGGTTAATCTTACAACCGTTCCTGAAATATCCCAATTTTGGTCCGAATTGGTCGCCACAATGCGCATGTAATAGTTCCCAGGTATCAATCCAACAGTAAATAAATTTTGAATGGTTGGGATGCTCAATTGAACAGTCGTGTCATTTACAGCCGCCACCGAACCAACAACTCCCGTATTAATAACTCCAAAACTTTGGAAATCGAGAATCTGAATTTGAAATTCATTCGGAGGAGAATACACCGCCGCCGGTGGATCAACACCAATATTTACGGTAAGTAAGGTATCTCCACCGTTTACATCATCGATGCAAAATTGTACATCTTGTTTTAGATTGGTTTCTATGTCGCAATGGCGAATGCAGAATGGTCCGTAAACATTTCCAATAGTAGATGGACTGCTCGATATTACACGAATATAATAATTGCATCCCGCTGGAATCGGTTGGTTTTGCTCTCGGATTAATCCCGGTACATTGCCTTTGGGGATGGTTCCTGGCGGATAGGTTGTATTGTCGTTAACAAAACCAAGTACGTTTGGATTGGGTGGGAATAATCCATTTGAATCGGACAGTTGAGCAACATAGGTGTTATTTAAAAACACCCCCGTCGAATAAAAAGGGACATCTATAACGCTTCCCACACAAACAGTATCAGTAGGATTTGAAATTACTGCAGGGGCCAATGTTAGAATACTATTGGGGCAATTAATGATTGAAATACAAATACTCGTATCGGAAATAATAATAGGATTTTGGTCAACACGAACTACGCGAATTCGGTAACAATTACCTGGGTTTAAATTGCTTGGTGATGGAAGTGTAAATAAAATCTGCTGCGTATTTTGATTGCTCAGTTGATAAATTCCCATGGATGTATAATTCCCAAAACTTCCTAAATCGCTTGAAAGCTGCACCTCGTAAAAACCAGTACCACAAAGGGGAACAGGATTACTAAAGAACAATAAAACTCCGTCGCCACGACACAATGGATTGGGCGAAATACTGTCGAGTTCTAAGCGAATATTATACACTTCGGGAGCATATTTTCCAACAACCCTAATACCATCAATTCCAATTGAACCGGTTGAACTTCCTCCAGAGCCGTCGTTTGTCCATCGGAAACCTAATCGCAAATTGTTCTTGTTATCGAAGCCCTCGTCAAAAAATTCGACGTAATTCCATTTGGGTTGATTGCTGAAAACTGCTCCCGGAATAGCTGTCCAAGCACCTCCATCGGACTGATAATACAATTGCGCACTAGCACCTGCATTTCCAACGCAGTTAAAATAAAACGCTATACGAACACTATCATAACCTAATGTGCAAAATCCTGATGTTGAGGTAAAACGATCGGATGCATCGCTGCTACTGAAATTCGCATTTCCAACATTTTGAGTACCTGCTGCAAACGAATCCTGAATGTGTAAATAATTACTGAATGGGGCAAAGTTGATTAATCCTCCGGTAGTACTGTCTTGGCTAATTGTATTAGGATAAATTCCTGCGCCGTTAAAGAGATTGTTTACGGTCCATAAATTTTGACCTGTGTTTGTTCCAACCTCGTTCGAAGTATTTAAACCAAAAGCACCTGGACCATTTTCAAAGTCTTCGGTGTAAATAAGAATGTTTTGAGCATCTATTTTGTGAAATGATAAAAATAATAGCGTAATGGCTAAAAAGTAGCGTGTAATTGAATATTTCATGCTGAATATGTGAAAATATGAAGATGCGGTTTGGGTAAAAATAACAAAAATATAATTGAAGCCACACAATATCATTTTTGATGCATGGAACTCAGATAAATTTTTAAATTTACCCAAAATGAAATTTACCAGGCGACATTTCTCTCTGATTATCATGCTGCTGATGTTTTCAATAACATCCAAAGCAACACATTTGATGGGTGGTGAAATTACGTGGGCTTGTCAAGGCAATGGGAAATATATCTTTACACTGAAGCTTTACAAAGATTGTCGAGATGCGTTTCAGATTCAGTATCCAATTAGTATTCGGGTTCATAACCATCCTTCCGTTTCAGTCATTCCGATGTCGGTATTTTCTATAACTGACATATCTCCGCAATGCAATGCCATGCTTCCGAATCCATCCTGTTTAGTTCAGGGACCTGCGGCATTGGATGGTTCCATTCAAGAGCACATCTTAACATCAGCTCCAATCACATTGTCAGGAATTCCTCCAGCACAAGGATGGATATTTACCTACTCAAATTGTTGTCGAAATGCAGCAATTAGCAACTTAAATATTGATGCCACCAATTTACCGGGCTTTACATTGCGGGCTATCATGTATCCATATAATGGCATGAATGAATCTCCCTGTTTCGATTCATCGCCAGAATTTAAAGAACGACCATCGGCGGTAATTTGCAACGGAAACGTCTATTCATACAATCATAATGCATTCGATCGCGATAAAGATTCCTTGGTTTATGCTTTCGCCAACGCATTAGAAGACATTGCCGATAATGTAGCTTTTACTCCAACAAACCCTCCTGCAATTCCATACCCAATAGATCAATTTAGTGGACTTCCAGCATATTCAGTAACTAGTCCTTTGCCCGGTCCTTTGCAGAACAACAGTGTGCCGGCAACTTTAAATACATTTACTGGAGAAATATCATTGCAACCATTTTATACAGGCAGTTTTGTTACAGTTGTTAAAGTTTCATCTTACCGATGTGGGCAGCTTATTTCCGAAGTTTTTCGTGAAATTCAAGTGATCATTACCGATTGTGGAGTTAATAATCCTCCCATTGTAACAGCTCCATTTGTAGATCCCATTTCAGGTTCTCCATCGTATTCCATAACGGTACAGGCCGGACAAACGATTAACTTCGATTTACTCGGTTCCGAATTTGATTTTTTGCCAATTGGTATGCCTCAAACCAT
>CAXNGM010000133.1:0-6537 GCA_964201695.1 Bacteroidia bacterium
AGTATATCATCGCCTTATTTTTCGCCGATCATGCAATTGAATCCTCAATTGGTTGGAATTATTTATAAAGTTATTTTAATTGTATTTGTTATATTATTTCTTTTCGTTCTAGCGTATTCTCGATTTATTGTCAAGAAAGTTTCCCTGAATGAACTTGGATTTATTTTACTCTTTACTCATTTAATTTCTGGAATTACATGGGAATATCATCTTGTTTCTTTATTGGTTGTTTATGCAATTTATTTCTCGAACAAAAATGCTGAACTGAAATCTTGGAGAAGAATTGGGCATTATTCTCTGTTGTTTTTTATGATTTTTAATGCCATTGTGGGAATGGATACTGTTGGGAAACATGCGTATTACATGGCTTGTGGATACAGTTTTTTAACTCTGTTAATGCTTGCTCTTTTGATTGTTAATGTGCGTAAATTATTTATTACTACAGATGAGAAATCCTATTTTATTCAAGGATAATCTGCATATTGCAAAGTATAAAATTCTATAAAATGAAAAAGATATTCTTCCTTATCATCGCTATTGCTTGCTTTTCTTCTTGCAAAAAATGTTACGATTGCACAAAGAAATGCGGAACCTGTCAATTGGGAGCAGTTATAGTTGCTGGTTGTGATGGAGACGCCAATTTAAATGGTTCTTCGGTTGATACTTGGAAAGTACTTTTAGAAGCACAAGGTTTTACATGCACATACAATAACGTAACCGAAGAAGCCTGTGGTTCGGATGCGAAATCGAGTAAAGAATCGAATAACTACGAATGCGTTTCCAACTAATTATAGCGCATTGAGCGTTTAAACACTGCTTATTTTGAAACAACAAATCGATTTCTTTTCATCCTTTGTTTCGAAAAATATTCAATAAAATAAATTCCCGATTCCAAAGCAGAAACATTCAATTGTATGGTTTTAGAATTGACAAACTTTTGATTCATTATTTCTCTTCCATCCAAATCAATAATGCGCATATTTTCAATTGTTTCAGAAGATTGAATGTGTAAAATACTGCTTGATGGATTTGGGTAAATATTTACGTTTTCATTCAATGAACTAATTCCCAAAGGAGCTTCAATGATAATATTGATTGTGGCTGTATCCGAACAAAGTCCATTGCTTGAAACACAACTTACTGTGTAATTTCCCTCCACATAAAAGTCATGTGTTGGATTTTGTTCTTCGGATGTAGGACTGTCGTCATTAAAATCCCAATAATAACTGGTAACACCTTCTGCATTTGCAGTAAAATCGACAATGGTATTTGGGAAAGCCAAGATCTCGGCAGAGGCTGAGATGTTTAATGAAACAGGAATTAGATTCGCAATTTGGAAATCTTGAATATAGCTGGTGTTATCTGCGAAATTGAAACGAATTTGATAATTTCCAGATGTTAAATTGTCCAATGTAAAATTCGATAAATCGCTGCTCGAGGCGATCGTTGTTCCTTGCTGATTTAAAATAGTAAAACTTGTTCCAGCTGCTGTCGATGAAGAAATAGAAACATTTCCAACAGTAATCGAACAGGTTGCATCTTGAATCTCTATGCTTGCATTCAAGGAATTGAAATTGTACAGACTTTGAGCTCTGTCGGCTGCGACTTGCAATGCAGATAAATCATTTGCAGCTAAAAGAACGAAGCTTAAGGAGATAGAATCGCCCGCTGCAAGGTTAAAAGCACCCGTTCCAATTAAATTGGCAACATCACCAATAGCCGCATTGTCACGTGTTTGACTACCAGAAAGTGTGGCAAACTTTTCGGCACCGCTAAAGCCATCAATCAAGTTGATACTTCCCGATGCTCCATTGCTGTTGAAACAATAACCGTGGGCACCTGGTCCTTCCAAAAGTTTAATGCCTGCATAAATTCCACTAGGTGAGAAAGCGTAACTGAGTTTGCGGTTTGCATCCCAAGCAGCGCCATTGTTGGTAGCATTTTGAATGTCCCAATCTGTGAAAATTCCTCCGCTCAAACCATTCACTTCAGTGGCTCCTGTATTCTTAATTACATAACGAATAACAACTGCAGCATCATCGCTTGAAGCAGATAATGCACTGCTGGTTTGAATTACCTGAATACGATTGTTCGATGCACTGTCTGTGTAAAATTGAGATTGAACTCGTTGCTCATTTGCATTCTTCAAAGTAAACTGAGCGCCTTGCTCGCGAATAAAATCATTGTCGTAACCTGGAATGCTAGCAGCATAAACATTGTCGGCAGTTTTTACAGCGCTGCTTCCTAACATAAAACCGGATGCGTAAATCAATGAACTACTATTTTCGAATGTAATACCTAAACCGTTTGTCGCATAGTTGTTATTATAACCAATGCTTCCACGACTTGTGATGGTAGTATGTAAACGATTTATGTCGATGTTTAAGTAATCGGGATTTAATCGCAATTCGATGTATTCAAAGGCTGCATATCCAACATCCGAATAATCGATGCGAATTAAAATGTCGTGGTTGTAGGGAACATCGCTGTTCACCTGAATACTGAAAGGTTGAGATGCATTGCTGATGCTCGATAATGTTGAAATAATGCCGAGATTGTTTGTGTTACTAAGCAATGTAACGTAAGGCGATGCGCATGAAATTACGGCATTGAGATTTTGAGTAGGAGCGAGGAAGTTCTTGTAAATCCCAGTAATGAGAATGGTTTCTCCGGGTTGAAGAATCGAATCACCTGTTATATCGGCCGTTTGAACCTGTGTGAAATGCACAGATGGTTTTTCAGGATCGGTCAGAGCGCGCAACATATTCAAACGACCTGAGCCCATCATGCCCACCCAAGCTGAGTTTCCGGCAAGTGAATAAATGCTGGTATCGGCAGTCACGCGAATGCGTTCAGCAATTTGTTCCGAAGTGTAATTCGGGAAATGGCTTTTCACTAATGCTGCAGCACCTGCTACCAAGGGCGCAGAGAAAGATGTTCCACTACTGATTTCGTATCCATTGAAAGGCCAGCACGAACGAACTAATTCGCCTGGAGCAACAATATCAACGGACGGACTATATGTTGAACTGCTCCATTTTAAATCGGCAGCTCCTGTAGCACCAACACTGAAAACATTTTCGTACGATGCAGGATAATATTTTTCGTTCAAACCACTATTGCCTGCTGCTGCAATAATCAACATGCCTTCATTCACAGTGGCATAGCGAATTGCATCTTCCGAAACAGGATTTGCAAATGTACTTCCCCAGCTTGCATTCACAATTTGACAACCTCGGGCTGCTGCGTAAACAATGCCTTCGTACCCGTAACTAAAACCGTTTACATCATCTATGCGAATGGGCACAAAGCGACATTTATTCGCATTGCCGGCAAGTCCCAAACCGTTGTTGGACGTGGCATTGCTCATGCCTGTGGTAAACATTCCGTGCGGCGAAAGTGTCGCTGTTGGGTCGTTTGTATTATTGGCAGTATTCCATCCACGAAAATCGTCGATATAGCCATTGCCATCATCGTCGATGCCGTTTAATGGATCGGCGTAATTGTATGCAACGTTCCATAAATCTTCATGCTCGAATTGAATTCCAGCATCGGTAATGCCAATAAAAACAGACGTGTCGCCTTGTTCTACATCCCAAGCTTCGAATGATTTGATAAGTGCATGATGATATTGTTGAGCAACCAAAGGATCGTTTGGAACGGCCATCGGTTTGGAAATAAAACGGGGTTGAATGTATTCGAAAAGCCCAGTTTTTTGAAGTAATGCAGCGGCTGTATAAATGGATATTTCAGCTGTATAATGAAGTTCGTAGATCAATGTCAAATCGACTAAGGCTTCTCCGCTTTCGTTGAATTTCTTACTCGGTTGCTTTACCGATGGGAAGTTTTTTTTCAATGTGGTGATTCCTAACTGACTCAACACATCATTGAATTGATTGGCACTAATGTGATTGTTTTGAGCAATGGAGCGATTGGTTTCTCGAAGTTTGAAAAGTAATGTTTTAGCAACGTACTGATCGGCTTTTAATCCCTGAGGAATAGCATATTGCTGCGATTGAGCCGAATGAAAAAGGAAGAGTGAAAGAATAAGTAAAAAAGAGCTTATGTGTTTCATTACCGTTTTTGATTTTCGTTAATAGAATTTGTTCAATCATTCATTAGTCGATGTGTAAATATAAGCTGATACGGATAGAACAAAAGACAATTAATTCATATTACTTACGATTCACCACCAAGAAGGGAATTGATTTTTTAAAGTTGAAAAATAATGATTATTCAAGCAGAATAAGGATTCTATGAATGATATATTTTCAAATAACTAAGGATTTAGCTACAGTAATTAAATGATGGAATGCAATAATTACTTGTCTGTAAGCTAATTAAATGATAATTTATTCTGTTAAATAAGTTTGTGTGGCTACTTCATCCAATTCATACTACCGTCTTCATTGAATGTAATGGTAATTAATGGTTTGATAGGGATTTGGGTGAATTTTTTAAAATTTATTCCAGCTGATATTAATGAAAACATACCAATTCCGCCAGATGCAATCGATCCATATATCAATTCAATAGGTAAATCAAATGAGATTAAAATAGGTAATATTGCGGCAATAATAAATGTAGTACCTGATAAAATTAATTGATTTCCAGCTTTGTTAATATAGTTTTCTTTTTCTTTTTGATAGAAATACTGATTGTTTACAAGCTTGATTTTTTGAATTTTTATTGGGGTTTTGTTAGGGTGTTCTTTAATATGTTTTATAGGATAGCTATTTGATAAAATGTAATTTATTTCAGAAATCGAGAATTTTGATATTGCTATAATTGAGTCTACCGAATTTACATTCAAAGTAACAAGATAATAAAGTGTGTTTTTCCCTAAAGGATCTGAATCAGTTTTAACTTCAGCAATGTCTGTAATATTTCCAATAATAGAACTACCATCATCCAAAAATAGGGTGTCTTTTACTGTGTTGTTTGAATGAATTAAATTGAAAAAAAATAGAAAAGAAGAGAAAAGTGCAATTTTCATATAATGTATAATTTTATCAAATATAGGTGAATATGAAACTGAATAATGGCGGTATTAAGAAAATTAATGCAAATTAATTTACTTTTATTCATTGTGATTTAAATTGGATTGTTTATTCTACTAATAGAGTATCGTCAGTATATTTTAATATAGTTAAACGTAATTTACTAAAGTTATAGGCAATCAAATGAGAGTCAAATAATATTAATTTGTTCGATTGATTTCATAGTATGAATAGAATTATTTTGCTTTTGTAATTATCATTATGTTCGCATTCTTTTGTTAATTTTAATTGGTTCGATTCAAGTATTCAGATTGCTATTCATTCAACATGTTTCAAAATCATAGAATAAATTTCTCATTATTACTGATCTTCCTAATTGCAATTGCAAATTCAACGCAAGCTCAATTGGAGAATATATCCCTTTCCCCAAACACCTCTGTAAGCAAAGCTTATGTAGGTTTAAGATCAGATATTAAAGCTTTAACAGATACCTCAAATACTCCAATTAAAACCATGGCCAGTATTCGTATTGGTTTGGTGGTAAAGCAAGACTTAAATAAATATTTTGCTTTCGAAGCGCAATCGGCTCTTCAACACAGCAATAGTTTGAACACCATTTCGATTCCTGCATTTGAACTTATTTATAAGGTAAATAAAGCATTTCAAATTCGAGCAGGACATTTGGTAACGCCAACCACAACAACGAGGCCCAATCCTGTTACTTGGCAAGCTCAGGTGGAAACCTATGCGCAAAGTCGAATTATTGGGTCGAAGCCCGGTATCATGTTACGCTATACGTTTTCTCCCAATTTATTTGTTGTTTCCTCTCTTCATTATCAAAATAACCTGTGGGCGCCCCATGCCCGAATCGATTACAAAACGTTTCGCTTGGCAGGGTATTATGAAAACAACTCAAGCTATTTTATTTCTTTGAAAAGTACCATCAAAAAATTTGAGAGTATTTTCAACTTCAACAAGATAAATGAGGAGTTGGCGGGTTCTGTCTTTTATTCTATCAATCCTCGTTTTACATTCTTTACCGATGTTAACAGAAAGATGATGTTGAATCAGTCGGATGTTTGGGTACTAGGATTTCGATCGCATTTCAAAGCCGACAAATATCCTATTGCCGGGTTCTTTGGAATGCAATACGATGTTATTCAAAAATATTTATTAGGACAATTCTTCATTCATCTTTCAGATTTGAAAAAAGAATAATATACCCAAATCGAATTTACGCTTTCGCCAAAAATTCAGTACGTAATACAATCGCCATTTTTTCTACACGGCAATCCACTTCATCAGCATCGTCGGTGAGTTTGATGTTTTTTACAACAGTTCCTCGTTTCAATGTAATAGACGAACCCTTCACTTTCAAATCTTTGATAAGCTTAACGGTATCTCCGTCTTTCAGGATATTTCCGTTACTGTCTTTGGTGATAATTTCGTCCATGGTTTTTTATTCTAAAACGCGAATGTAGTAAAATGCATGAACCTGAGTGGAATCAATAATTAATTACTTGCTGTTCCATATTTG
>CAXNGM010000134.1:0-6519 GCA_964201695.1 Bacteroidia bacterium
GGGTCAACGCCGGCAAATGGTTCATCAAGGAGAATGAATTTTGGATTGGAAGCAAGGGCTCGGGCAATTTCAGTTCTACGACGTTCGCCTCCCGAAAGCAAATCACCTCGGTTTGTACGAATTTTTTGCAAACTAAATTCATCCAACAAAGACTCCAATTTTTCTTTTTGATCTGTTTTAGAAAGTTCAGTCATTTCCAAAACAGCTTTAATATTGTCTTCCACACTCAATTTGCGAAACACCGATGCTTCTTGTGCCAAATAACCAATTCCCAATTGTGCTCTTCGGTACATTGGTAATTTTGTAATGTTTAAATCATCCAAAAAAACATTGCCCTCGTTAGGACGAATGAGTCCAACGGTCATGTAAAAAGTGGTAGTCTTACCAGCGCCATTGGGGCCAAGTAAACCAACAATTTCGCCTTGATTTACTTCAACGGAAACATCGTTAACAACGGGCTTTTTTTTATAACGCTTTACGAGATTTTTGGTATATAATTTCATAGGTCAGAATCTGAATGAAAGGGAAACACGAACTCCAAAAGGCTTGGTATTAGGCCTTTCAAGGTGGGTCATTCTCCAAAGTGCATCCACACGAATAATTTTAAAAATATTTTCAACGGCTAATCCACTTTCCAAATAAGGCCGATGCAGTTGCGGGTCAATTCCACCAGGATATACTAATTGATTCACGTTTTCAGGTCGCATATCACCAATCACCGATTTTAAAGTAAGCACTTCGCGCCATTTTAGTTTTCGAAGCAAAGGTATCTTATTCAGGAAATAACCTTCAAAATGATGATCTACAAAAAGGTACGCATAACGATCGCTGGCAAATTCGAAGATATTCATCATGTTAAAAGCCATTAAATCGAGAGCGTAGGTTTGAGAGCCCTGATGAAGCTCAAGGAAAAAGTAGGGCGCTTGACCCCAAATCTTTCCTAAATCGACCACATAATCGGTATAGCCAATTGGGTTTATTCTAAAACGATCGCTTATTCGGAAACGTGCTTTTGTATAACTGAATTGCGAACCAATTACATTTGGAATTCCAAGACCTAAATCGAATTGAATAACTGGGTAGCGCGAGCCAATGCTAGTTCGATCAAATTCACCTGAAATAAATTTTTCTCCCCAAGCAAACCGAGTCTGCAAATTAATTTCGGAAGTCGTTACTTTTTGAATTGATTCTGTTTTTCCATCGGAAAGTGGCCGTTCAAATGTAAAATCGCCTAAGGGAACTAATCTTCTATTGAAGAGAATCAATTTATTACTGAGTCCTGGAAACCAATCGTATTCCATCATGGCCATGGCTTCTTCCACATTGGTAACATTTTTCAACGCCGATCTCCGAAGGATGGAGGTCATAATATTATCGAGCGAAAGGGAGTTGGCACTTAAGCTCAATTGCTCCAAATCGGATTTATAGGCAAGCGTAAGAAGTCGTCTTTTGGTTTTGTCTTTACTTACAAAATAACGAAGACCGGTTTTTACTTTGAATCGCTCATCTTGCAATCCGTAAGCAAGCGACCCGCGAAGCTCGATGCGTTTACTGAAATCGTTCGAGGTCACTCCTCCAAACTTTAATCGAACTCCTTCAATATCGTTCCAGCTTGCAAAGGTATAATACTTCCCTATCTCAAGCCATTTGGAATGGAGGTAGCCCGTTGCAAGCATCTGCCCCAAGTATCTGAAATTAACAAGTCGAGGCACTTGTTTAAGCGAATCGACCATCGAATAAATATTTCGTTCTTTTTGTGTGAGCGAATCGGGTCGGATATTATTCCAGTATGCATCACTGTGCTGTTCGGCGCTGTCAGAAACAACGATGTCTTGCCCAGTTTTAAATAATGAATCAGGAAGTGTTTTATTAATTCTGAAATTTTGGTAACGCGTAGTTTTCCTGCCAAAAAATCCCTTGCCATTGGCTTTTTCGAATGGCGCAAAATCTCCGATGGACTTTTCAAAGGTCAACATCCATTGTTTCCCATCCACGCGATCGTATTCTTGAAATACATCAAACTGTTTTATATAATTGATGTTGGCATTGTCGTTAAATCGAATATTCACTTGTTTAACAGCGAATGTGGAGTCATGAATAAACAAATTGCCTGTAAATGTTAGGTCTTGCTTCCGCTTGGGAAGAAAGAGTAATTTGTAACAACGTTCATTTCCTATATACACACTATCGACCAAATAGTATTTGTAATAGCGAAGAAAATTATCGGTTACCGGACTCACAAAGCTTTTGTTGAAAATCAAAAGAAAATTCTCGTAGATATTTACGTTTTGGTACATATCTCCTAAAAACTGCGAAACACTTGCATTTTTAATTCCAGATATCTGACTTGCTTTAATCTCTTCTTTTTTACGAGATGGGTCGCTACTAAATGAAACTTCAGTATATGTTTCGGTGAAGGCTATCGGCAAATAGGGTTTCCCATCCTCGGTTGTGTCGGCGTAATTAAATACAAAGTCGAAAGGTTTAAAAAGCTTCCGTTTGGTAAAATCTTCTTTGAAGTTGTTTAAGTCGAACTGGATTTTATTGTAAACCTCAAATTGATACGTTTTAACGTTATCTGGATTGTTGTCCTTTTTGTGTGCCACCACTTCGCGCATTATACGATGCGCTGGATTTTCACCTGGACGAATAACAACTTCTTTCAGGGTATAATTATCGGGCTGTAATTCGATGTTTAGCTCGGTTGTTTTAAAACGCGAAATACCAATTTTCTTGCTTTTATACCCCATGAAGCTAACAAGCAGAGTGTCGGCAGCGCGTTGAGCGGATAAGTCGTAAAAGCCATTAATATCGCTTGATGTGCCAATGGTGGTGCCTTTAAAAACAAGGTTTACAAAAGGCATTGTTTCTTTGGAAGTCGCGTCTTTGATTGTTCCTTTAACTCGCGTAATTTGTCCTTGAAGCAAACCGCCAATAAAGAGAAATAAAAGAAATCCTTGTTTTTTAAGGAGCTGCAAAGCAATGATGAGATTGAAATGAATGAACCAATGAAAACAAAAATAGCTTAATCACAAGCAAGCAACACACGTGCAAATTAAAAATTTTCAATTGCTGTTCAGAAATAAAAAAACCCCGAAAACGGGGTTTGAATTCAATGTAATAGAAAAGATTAATGTTTCTTTTCGGGGTTTTTGTACATCTGTACAATCCAATAAACAGTGAAGTAGGTCATCAATCCAATAAAAGTTAAATTGACAGCATCACCAATTGAGGGCATGAATTTGAACGTGAATTCAAAAAAGTCTTGAAGTGCGTAAGCCAGCGTATCCATGATTATGATAAATTTGTTGCGAAAATAATAATTTTCCGGACTCCAATCCCATTTAATACGTGTTTATCAATTTTTTTAGATCTGCGCATTTCATAAATCTTATCATGTTGCCATTGGTACTTATGGTGATGTGGGTATTTATATTGCCTAAACCGGAAATTATTAATACCGAAAATGCCTTTCCGCTTTTTCTTTATGTTTTTCAAATTGTTAGACAAAGTCGTATTGCACTGATTGTAATTTCATTGTTGTTTGTTGTTTTGCAAGCTTTTTTCCTCACCAATGTTATCAATAAGCAAGGTGTATTGCGCGAAACGTCTCATTTGCCAGCATTACTTTATGTTGTTTTAATGAGTTGCTTTCCTGAACAATTGAGTTTCAATCCACTGTTGTTTGCCAACTTTTTCATTATCGTTTTTCTCAATTCAATATTCAATTTTTACCGTTCCGACACTGCCGTTTTTGAAGTATTTAATGCAGGGGTTTTTATTGGTTTGGCTTCTTTGTTTTACTGGCCTTGTCTTTTTCTATTCCCCCTCACTATGGCATCCTTGTTTGTTTTGCGTCCTTTTAACATGCGCGAATGGGCGGTTAGCTTTTTAGGTGTTTTATTGCCTTTCATTTTTTTCGGAGTCGTCTTGTTTTGGCTCGATATGTTGAGTGTTAACAGTATCAAATCCATATTAGAACCGTTATACCGGGTTCAATTTAGCACCGCATATAATGGAACATATATCATATTAACTGCAATTCTTGCTATTATTCTTATTGCATCACTTTGGCGTTTTTCGCGCGATTTGAATAATTTTTCAAATCTTAGAGCAAGAAAATTCTTGGCTATCATTGTCTGGTTTTTTCTATTTGCAGCACTTAGTTATTTGGTTGCCTCAAAAAATTCGATGATTGGACTGTCATTCTTAGCTATTCCATTATCGGTTATTATCTCCAGTTATTTTCTTTCACTAAAGAACCAATTTCTTGCAGAATTGGTTTTTCTGTTGTTGCTTGCCGCCGTTATTTACAATCAGGTTTTGTATTTTCTTCAGTTCAGTAATTTATAATTCAGAGTATGATGTCTAAAATTAAAGTAGGTGTAGTTGTATTTCCCGGATCCAATTGCGATCAAGATATGGTTGATGCGTTGAATCAATACGAGAATGTAATGGTTCAGAAACTATGGCATAAATCGCAGGATTTAAAAGGTTCTCAATTGATGATTCTTCCTGGCGGATTCTCTTATGGCGATTATTTACGTTCGGGTGCAATTGCGCGCTTTTCTCCCATTATGAATGAGGTAATTTCTTTTGCTGGAAATGGCGGTTATGTTTTTGGAGTGTGCAATGGTTTCCAAATTTTATGCGAATCGCTTTTACTTCCAGGTGCTTTATTACACAATACATCGCATCGTTTTATTTGTAAGAATGTGCATGTTATACCAGGAAGTTCATCAAATGCAATTACACAATCGCTCAATCCTTCAATGGCCTTGAAGATTCCAATTGCTCACGGAGAAGGACGCTATACAACCGACATCGATCAGTTAAAACGTTTGCAAGACAACGAACAAATTATTTTTCGGTATTGCAATGAAGATGGCCAAGTGGGGGATGAATTTAATCCTAATGGATCAATGAATCATATTGCGGGTGTTTGCAATGACAATAAGAATGTGTTTGGAATGATGCCACATCCCGAACGAGCATCCGATTCGCTTTTAGGAAATACCGACGGGAAACTCCTCATCAAAGGGTTTATGCAGTCGCTTTTTGGCGAAGTTTTGGAAATCGAAAATCAGAATGTTTCGGTGTAATCGAGGTCTTTCCCGAAGGTGTCTTTCAATTGCAGCATGGAATATATTGCCAATACAATGCAAATCAATCCTACAATTAAGGCACTTCCAATAACACCAAGCGGCTTTTCAAAAAAGTGAATTGAAGCAGAAATGGGAATGACAGAACCTCTCACAAAATTCGGAGCAGTAGAGGCAACCGTACTTCGGATGTTTGTACCAAATTGCTCGGCTGCGATTGTTACAAATAAAGCCCAGTATCCAGCTCCAACGCCTACTAAAAAGCAGATAAAGTAAAAGTACGTAGCTGAATGTCCAACTGCTCCAAAAAGGTAAACGAACAGCATACAGGTCGATAAGAATAGATAAAAAAGCACGACTTTTTTCCGACTTCTTAAAAACTGACTAAGAAGTCCGCTTAATAAATCGCCTACGGAAAGGCCAATATAAGCGTACATTACAGCGAGCCCATTCACCACTTTTCCTTGGATGTTTAATGCCGATGGTTGAGCAAAGTCTTCGGCCATGGCAAATAATACTCCCGCAGCAAACCAAACAGGTAAACCCATGATGATACAATGCATGTATTTGATGGCTGTTTCTCTATTTGAAAATAGTTTCATGAACTGCCCTCGTCCCATTGAATCGTCATGCATTTTCTTATACATTCCCGACTCAAAAGTTCCGATTCGTAATAATAGAAGCAGGAGTCCTAATACGCCACCAACAATATAGGCCACTTGCCAATTCATGATATGTAATCCGGTTAAGGAGGAAATTAAATCACGAATAAAAACACCGTCGCCGCCAACAAATGCTGCAAGAACAGCACCCAGCGCCCCGAATGTTACAATAATCATGGTTCCATAACCTCTGTTTTCTTTGCTCATCACTTCCGAAACCAAGGTAATTCCAGCACCTAATTCGCCGGCTAAACCAATTCCTGCAATAAATCGAATGGCGGCATAGGAAGGAATATCGGTCACAAATGCATTCAATACATTTGCAACAGAGTATAATAAGATTGATCCGAAAAGCACTTTCAAGCGCCCTTTTTTATCGCCCAAAATTCCCCATAAAATCCCCCCGAGAAGCATTCCACCCATTTGCCAATTGAACAAGAAAACGCTTGTTTCCTTAATTTCAGTAGGATTTGAAATTCCAAGTGCAAGCAAGCTTTCTTTTTTAACTACATTGAATAATATCAAATCATAGATATCTACAAAATAGCCCAAAGCGGCAACAACAATGAGCAATAAGGTGTGTTTGGGAATTCTGGAACTCGTATTTATCATTTATTCAATTTACGAAGAATCCAATTCAATGAGTAAGCATAAACAGACTCATTATCTGGTTCATTATGAATCTCGTGGTACATATCTGGCCAGGATTTGTATTCGCTCATTAAGGAAGAACGCTTCGCAAATTCTGCTGATGC
>CAXNGM010000135.1:0-6498 GCA_964201695.1 Bacteroidia bacterium
TATCTTGATGGTAAATCGTCTAGAGCTTCTTTATATAAATCAACTACTTTCGAACCATTATCAATGTCAGTTGTTTCAGTGGATTTTTTAGCTTGAAGTGCTTCCATTCTTAATTTTTCAACCTCTTGGTTATATTTGCTTTTCGCAAAAAGAAAAGTGAAATACCCTGTTCCGCCTATCATTGTTACTATGCCTCCCACGACAGCTATCCATTGATCCATAACTATATATTTATTTTCAAAAATTCTTTTATTTCATCATAATCTTTGTCATCCATTTCGAGCTGCGTTTCAATATGCCTTTGCAATTTCAAGTTATCTTTGACTCCTCGAATGCGAGTAGTAAGGTTAGCTCCAATCAAAGGATCACTTTTTAAGTCGCCTTGACTCATTTGTAAAATAATACCAACTTCCTGCATCAGGCTTTCGCCAATCACAAAATCTCCATTCAGTATTTGCAAATCATTATCAGAAGTTAACAGTATATCTTTAGCCATTTCCGTGTTTTATTTTCGGGTTTTCAATATTGCTTAAATTGGCTTTTTGCAAGGTTGTAAATGCAGTTACTAAAGATTTCAAACTTGCACCGCCATCATTTTGTACTGGCATCCAGTTTGTAAAAACAGTTTGAATATTTTGTAATATCAAAGTGTTTTTATCCAATTGTGTTTTCAATTCCTTGGCGTTTACAATGCCTCCACAGTTTTCGCCATTAATCTTCAATAAACCATCATTTAAAGACACTTTAAATCCTGATTGATCTATCAGTTCAATTTCTTCTATTTCTTCACACGAAATCATAAAACAAGCTTCGCCGTTGTGAATTGCTCCAACCAATGCAAGCGAACCTACTTTAGGTTTTACGTTCACAGAACCCAAACCAAGTAAAACATCAAAATATTCCAAACCGTTATTTTCACCAATGGCCGTCATTGTTTTTTCTTCCCAATCAACTTCCTTAACCGCTACCCATTCCGTTTGCAAAGGCACGTGGGACTTCATTTTGTCCGTGAGTAAACTTTTCAACTGTAGTAGGTTTTTGCTCATTATGCTTTTTTATCTAAGTCAATCGTTTGGTGGTATTTTGGACTGTCGTCAAATTCTTTGACTACTTTTTTAATGTAATAAGTCCCGTTTCTTTCAGGAAATTGTTGGCTCATTATTTTTCCTTTCATTCCGTGCGCTGCGCTCGGTATTCCGAAAATAGTAATTGTACCGTCTAGTTTATCTACTTTGTATTTTTCATAATCTGCCTGTACAAGCTTTAAGACTTCCGCCTGTACTGTAATATTGTAATAAGACAAATTTTGAACATCGCCGCCTTCGTCACCAAATTCGGCAGTTATTTTTCTTCCGTTGTGTAAGGTGGAAATGCCTTTGATTTTCACTAATACATCTTCCTTGTTTTTATACTGAAGCGCATCATCTACCACATTTTTTTCAAAATTGAATTCTAACGTTTCCGGAACATTATCCGTGTAAATCTTACCGACAATCAATTTTTTACCTACGAAATAAGAGTAGATGTTAATGCCTTGTAATTCCTCCAGTATTTTAGCCGCTGTTGTATTTGGAAATCGTTTTGTACCGATATTTATATCGGCAACATCGCACTCAATACCTGCAGGAACAATCATTTTAATTAAGTCGGATAATTTTGTACTTCGCATCGATACGTTTACTTGATGCTTTTTGAGCAAGTACATATAATCGTCACACTTAATTTTTATAGGAAATTCAGAAGATATTTCACTTATAAATCCCGTAAATTCTAATGCTAAATGATAATCATAGCCTAAATAGATTTCGACTGGATCGCCTTTTTGAAAATAAGATTTAACACTATAAGCATTAAATTCTTTGATATTTCTAGGCAATACTATTGTAGCTATATCTGTAAGCATTTCCCAACTACTTTCTATACGGGCAGAATTAATCCTTGTGATGGTTAATTCTTTGCGTCCACGAATAGCTGGAAAAATTACTTTAGAAATCATTGCTACGGTCATAGTCCACTATTTATATAATTTTCAATTGCACCATCACTAATTGCTGTAACTGTAAAAGTTCTTATGTTTGGCTTTCCACGCATTGGCTCGAAACTGATTCCTTTTATAGTCAGATTTTTAATTTTTCGAACTGCAAACAATTCTCCAAATACAGCTATACTACTAGCCAAATTATCCCATTTTATCAATTCTTTTTCTTGCTCTAATGGCGTTTTAAAACCTTGTGGCTGCGAAGCATCTGGAATTAAAAAGCCGTTAATTGTAACTTGCCAGTCATCAAAACCGTAGATTTCTTTGACTGTTCCGCTGCCACCGTTTATCCTGGTAACACCCATAATCTTGTCACGGCGAAAAGACACTAAAGAAGCGATTGGTAAACGGAAATCACCCATTTTTTTATCAACCAGTTCGCCACGTTCATTATACTTTTTATAATTCCCTTCAGAAAAGAGAATCGGAAATAAAATAGGCGTTCCCATCGCGCTCATTTCGTAACTATCATTAATATCCGATATAACCTCAAGGCCTGTAAATAAACCCGTGGGTTTATCTGGACTTCCAGAGGCGGTTTCAGGTCTATAAATTCCGCCCATCGTAACGCCAAACGCTTGCGCGAATAAGTTTGCCATTGGAGGTGTGTTATATTCCATCATGATCCTGCAGCTATTAATGAATCTTTCAAAGTGTCATTTATTCTACCGACCACGTGTTCGGTTATTTTTTCAAAGTTTTGCAAATCTTCTTTCATCACTTTATAAGTGTTGTACACATTCAAAGTCATATTGATTATTTTACCGGCTCCTGAACTTGCTCCTCCATTTTTATCCGCTCCAATTGAGTTTGGAGTAGAAGATGGCATTGCCGCTGCCGTTGGTTGTTTTCCTTCTGGTGCAACAATTTTATTACCCGCTTTAGTTTTCTCTTTTTTAGGGTCGCTTTCGTCAAGTTCAAGCTTGTGACGCATTTCGGCAATCCACTTGGCACCTCCACCGGCTAAACCTCCTAGTCCGGGAATTTTTGCCAAAAGTCCTAAAAGTTGTTGCACTGGATACAACAAAGCATCCAATAAAACCAAACCTATCCGCTTGATTCCTCCCACTATTCCGCCTTTTTCAAATGCCGCAGTAATACTATCCCAATGCTTTACAAAAGACATCACTAAATTGATTATCCAGCCCAACGGACCAATAACAACCGATAGTGCTGCGCCCCATTCTTCATAGTAAACAACTATTGCGGCGACAACCGCAATCAATGCCGTAATAGCCAGAATTATTGCACCTATCGGATTTGCATCCATCGCTGCGTTCAAATTCCATTGTGCAATAGTTTGACCTATTGTCGATGTTTTCAAAATCGTGTACAATTCGCGCATTGCCAATAGTCCAGGTACTAAATTGATAAAGCCCATTACTCCCTGCAAACCAACATCAATAAACGGTAACATACTACCAGTTGCTCCGTAAATACTCAACTTAATATCATCGAAATAAGAAACAATCCTATCTTTAGATTCTTGGTAACTGGTACCCATTGTCGCTGCCATATCGGCTAGAGCGGTTTGGTCTGCAGTAATTTGTTTGGTGTACTCTTTTAACAATTCAACATTGCCTAAAAGTCCAGTAATAGCTACTTTGTTTTCAGTGCCAAACATTGCTCCAAGCAACGCATCATTACCACCTAGTTTTTTAAGTTCTGTTAATCTTTCTGCTAATGTTCTGTTTTTATCTGCAAGAACATCAACATTAATTCCAGCATCTTGTAACTGTTTTAAAATTTCTTTAGGCAAAAACTCCTTTTTACCCATAGTTGCCAAAACATTTCTTAATGCGATACCACCTTCAGCACCTTCCTTACCATATTTTCCAAGAACTTGTAATGCAGCGTTTGTTTCTATAAAAGACACATTAGCATCTTTCGCCACAGCTCCTACATTATCAATTGCAACAGCAACTTGATTCACTTCTTGATTTCCTACTTTGGCGGAAGCCGTGATATTATTTAGCATAATATCCATTTGGTTTGCCGCTTCAACAGGATCACTCAAATCAACACCAAACTGATTCATAACACTGGATGCTGCATTGGTCGCACCTGTTAAATCTCCGTGCATTGTTTCAGCAAGCATTGCGACACTATTTCCCATTTGGTCTAGTGCCTCAGGATTTTTAGCGATTTCTGGCGATAACTTAGAAAGCAACAATGTATAGCTTCTAATGTTATCCTGGGCTTTACTACCAAATTCAACAGCCGTTTCCCTAGCATTTACTTTAATTTGCTCAAGGGCTTCGTCTGTAACGCCGGTAATGGCGCTCAATTCCTTTAATGAGGAATCTAACGCATAAGCGCCGTCAGCGCCGTCCAACAAAGGTTGCCCCAAATTGGTTATGGCTTCCGCACCAGCTTGTACGGCTAATAATTTCAAAGAAGTATTCGACTTTTCAAAGGCTTTTGCACCTTCATTGCCTAACTTTTCTAACTTAGTATCAACACCATCAATGGCCGTTTCGAGTTTGTCCACGCCTGCCGTAACCTCTTTTACGGGAGCGGTCATTTTGTCGACTAGTTCTAATATCCAATTGGTTTGTTGATCTGCCATTATTATTCATTCTCAGGTTTTCCGCCAAAGATTTTTGCTAAAATATTAGTTTGAATTTCTGCATCCAATGTTTTCAAATACATTGCCTCTTGGTAGAGTTGAGCCCATTTTTTAATGGAAAGTTTCCGAGGTTCTATATGAAAAGCCCCTCGGATTAAAGCATTGCCGCGACGGTAAAAATCAGCATCATCGTCGGACGAAATAGTTTCATCCGCTATCGCTTTTTTACAATTGCTTCCCTTCTTTTGAAAAGTTGAGCCAAGGCTTTATAAGCTGAAGCTTTCATTTCATCATCTATCAATACATCAGGAGAACCCGAAACACGACACGTATTGAAAAGAATTGCCAAACCAGTCATTTCCTCGCCTTTTTTGGCATAATCTGCCAAAACTTGCAAATGGTCTAATGTTGGTTTCGTGAAGTAAGTAGCGTGGGTTTGCTCATCATCGTCAATGGTAATGACTTCGTGAATGTACTTCGTAGCTTTTTGAGCTTTCAAAGCGGTTAATTCGCCATCACTTAAATATCCTATTGGATCAACAATAGTTTCGATTTCTTTTACTTTATCTTCCATTATACGTTCCAGTCTATGTGTGTACAAATAACTTCAACAGTTTGTTCGACTGTTTTGTCCCCTTTTTTCACGGCTCTACCTACTTTCGTAAATTCGACATTGCGAATAATGTCTTTGTAAATACGAGTGTTATACTCATATTGCACAATAACATCCGTAGGAGCTACATCCTGTAAACGAGTACCCGGAGGCAACGAATCCATAATGGCGATAACTTCCTCTTGGTAGAGTTTTAAAGTCATTTTTGCCACATAGTCACCTTCGCCAACACCTATCGGCATTCGTCCAGCTCCTTTAATGAGTTCTTTTTCTATGCTGTCGTCATAGCCCAATTCTGAAATCCCTTCCACATCTCTTCCGTAGAGGTTTAGGGTTGCCGAGTTCCACCCAGCCATACGCCCGAAGGCGTTGATTAACGTTACTACTTTTGCCATCTTAGTTTAATGATAAATCCACCTCAAAGGTGTGAATGATTGCTCCTAATGTTACTGTGGTTTTAACCAATAAAGGCGTTTGATCGTTCGGGTTTTGTCCCGCAGGAATTACCAAGTCATAGCCACTTATTTCAGAAGCTACAAGCATTGCCTGCAAAGGTTTTTTGCCAATGTTTTCCAAATCCGTTATAGCTGTGTCTTTCAACTTTCCAGTGGTTGGATTGCGCTGGAACCAACCGCGTACTTTTGGTAATAGAGCGTTTCTAATACCTAGAGCGGCTTTGTCCCAAACTCCATTGTTTTCCCCTGAAGAGTAATCCGAAGAGATAGCAATACAAGTAGGTTCGCCATTTAAATAAACACCTGCAAAACCTTGAAAGCTTCCGGCAAAGATGTAGCCGTTTGTAGTCAATGTTGTTTTCTCAATATTAGTCAATGAAGAAACTGGAGTTCCATTGCTCAAAGCGGCAGACAACCATAAACCGCTCAAACTATCGGTTAAAGGATAGGTTAACTCACCTTTTCTATCGTTAGGTTTTCTAATAATATCCACAGAACCTAAATTCTCGTTTACTTTTCTGGCGGCGCGCATTCCTAGAATTGAACCCACGGCAGCATATTTGGCATAAGCCACATCCAGTGATGCAATTGCAGGGTCCTGAGCAATGACTAAACTTACTTTCCCTGCGGAAAGAGTTCTTCTAGCGACTGCAGCTTTAGTAACTCCTCTTGCCTCAAGGTAAATACCGTTTAAATAGATTTTATCGTCAAACAATTCATTAATGAAAATTTGACAAGCAACGATTTCGGCTGCTAAATCCAATCCAACAACATCATCGTTATAAACGAATCCAATTCGTTTCACGTCAGTATGTTCTCTGAA
>CAXNGM010000136.1:0-6489 GCA_964201695.1 Bacteroidia bacterium
ACTTCGCGTTAAGAAAGTAGAGTAGAGGATAAGGATGAACGTGATGAAAATAAGAAAGATAGCAGTCATAACAGATTGCCCATTTTTATTTTTGTTGATGAGCATGACGTGTGCTCCGGCAACGAGTGTTAACCATGGAACCAGGGACGCATTTTCGACAGGATCCCAAGCCCAGAAACCACCAAAGCTAAGTGCTTCATACGCCCAAGCGCCACCCATTAAAATCCCAGTTCCTAAAATACTGATTCCGAAAAATGCCCAAGCCAAAGCCGGTGTAATCCATTCGCGGTATTGTTTGCGCCAGATTCCTGCAATTGCAAATGCGAAAGGGAAGAGTGTTGCTGAAAATCCAAGAAATAGAGTAGGTGGATGGATTGTCATCCAATAATTCTGAAGCAATGGATTCAAGCCGCGTCCATCAAGTTTCGATAAGTAATCAGCTTTTTGTACGAATGGAAAATCTTTAAATTCGGGATGCTCACGAAGTAATAAAAAGGGATTGCTTCCAATATGCACATCTCCAACATAAACACCCAACAACATCGAAGCGAGAAAAACCTGCACTAAGGCCACAATGGTCATCGTACTGAATTCCCAGTCGCGGCTTGTCCGCATAAGGATATTTCCAAGAACCATGTTCCAGAAAGTCCACAAAAGGAAACTCCCTTCTTGACCTTCCCAAAAGCACGATAAAATATATTTCATCTGCATGGCTTTGTTGCTATGTTGCCATACATAATGAAATTCGAAATAATGGTTAAAGAGGATGAAGAAAAGAACGCCTATAATTCCGAAAACGCCAAGCGAATGCAAATGAAATCCTAAGCGACCTAGCTTTTTCCAAGCTGTAGCCTCTTCGGGTTTTGTTTGGGCAAACCAAAATGAAACAGCCGATAATATTGCTGCTGCAAAAGAAAGTGCTATAAATAGGTGCCCAATTGTGCCCCAAATGGTGTGTTCTCCAATGTATTGAATATCCATGTTCGTTTATTTCGCAATTAAAGCGAAGTTGTTTGCTGGGATCCAGCTTTAAATTCTTTTTCCTCCAAGTCTTTTGCGCCGTTGTTGTATTTACTCGGACACTTCATTAAAATTTTATCGGCATTGAAGGTATTTCCATTCATTTTTCCCGTAATGACAATTTGCTCTGAACGTTCGAAGTCTTGAGGTTTTGAACCGTTAAATAACACTTTGCACTCGGTTGAATCGCGGTCTTTCAAATAAAAACCAAACAAATTGGCATTCTGCTCAGGATTGTATTCTAGAGGTTTGGTTTTATTCAATCTTCCCACCACGTGAAATTCCTGATTAGGCGATTCCATAGCTTCATTGAACGATGCGTATGTGCTCGAATCGGCAAACGTACTTAAGATCATTCCTATCGCTAAGGCAATGACTACAATGCCGATGATGTGAATCTTTTTCATGCTTTTTCTGAGTTAGATTGTTCCTTTTCGAGACGACTAATTTTACGATCGAGACGAATCAAATACATGACAATTCCTGCAAAAACGATCGAAAGGATGGTAACCACCACGTAAATTTTTCCTTCCGAACGAAATGTATCGGCCATGTCGATGGTTTCTCCAGCTAGTAAAGTAGTTGACAAACAGATAAAAATCAGGTTTAACAAAATTTTATTGAACATTGTTTATGGTCTTTCTTTGT
Source organism: Bacteroidia bacterium (assembly GCA_964201695.1). GTDB lineage: Bacteria > Bacteroidota > Bacteroidia > M30B66 > M30B66 > CALQRR01. The sequence continues at coordinate 1,669 of CAXNGM010000136.1, forward strand.
TTGATGAAAATTGAGAACGAAGTTGATTGTATCGAAGGATGGACGTGCGAATGGCAATATTTGCAATCCAAAGTCCAATCATTATCCAACCAATTACAGCAGGGTAAAACACCAAGCGCATGTTTTTATCCAGGTCGTACGAACTAAAAGCGGGATTTCCACCATTTCCTGGGTGAAGCGAATCTACCTTATTCATGCGAGGATAAACCACCAAGAACACAAGCAACAGAACGAAAGCGAAAATGTTATAAACAGCGGCAACACGCGCACGTTTTTGCTCTTCATCCATCGAATTCCGTAGAATGATATAGGCGAAATAGATGAGCAATGAAATAGCCGCACCATTGAGTTTGGGGTCGTTTACCCACCAAGCTCCCCAAGTAAAATGTGCCCAAACACTTCCGGTAACAATGCCCAACATCCCCAATAAAATTCCAACGTATGCGTATTGTTCCGCTTTGATATCCTGACGATAATCACTTTTACTTAAATACTTGATGCTCGAAACCAAGGAGGCGCCCAAAATGAAAATCATGGCAAACCACATGGTGACGTGGAAATAGAGATTGCGAATGGTTTCATGCAAAATGGGTAGGCGAGGAACTTCACCCAAAAAACCCATGATGATTGAATAAAAAACAAGAAACACTCCCGTTATTTTCCACCAATTACGCGAAAGAAAAGAAGTGTTTATGGATGATTTTGACATACGTAAATGATTCGAAAGATGGCGCTAAATTAGTGAATAATGTACTTGATGTGTAAAGGAAAATCAGGGAATTATTAGACAGTTTTGAGCAGTGAAAAATTCCATGTTTCATCTCAGGATTTTTCTTTTTTCTGAGCACTCAACCATCGGGGTAAATTTCCCAAATCTTGATGTATTTCGATGTTTTCAAAACCCGCTTCAGCCCAACAATCTTCAACTTCTTTTGTTAATGCAGAATGACTTTCGGCAAACAAGAATCCTCCATCGTGTAAACGTTCATTTCCCCAACGCGCCAAATTCCGATAAAAAAGCATGGGGTCATTATCGGGAACAAACAAGGCCATTTCAGGTTCTTGTTCAAATACATGTGGCGACATCGTTGCCCTATCAGCATAAGGAATGTAGGGCGGATTAGAAATGATTACATCCAGTTTTGGAATAGAGTCTGGGATTTCTGCAAGCAAGTCGGCTTGTATAAATTCGATATCAAATTTTAAAAGTTCGGAATTTTTTCGAGCAATATTTAAGGCATCTTCCGAAAGTTCCAAAGCTAAAATGCGTGATTTAGGAAGGTAATTCTTCAGAGCCAATGCAATGCAAGCACTTCCTGAACATGCATCCAAAATGACAGCTTCCTTATTCTCTATACGTTCCAACAAACCCATCACGAGTTCTTCCGTTTCGGGACGAGGAATTAATACACCCGGAGCCACTTGAATTTCCAAATCACAAAACCAAGCATTGCCCACAATATATTGAACCGGTTCGTTCATTCGAAGGCGTTTTAAGAACTTCGAATACTTTAACAAATCGCTTTGATTCACCCGTGTGTCAGGCTCAAGATGAATTTTCATCATTGACCAACCATTGATTTTTTGAACGGCCATGCGGAACATCGCACGTATTTCACTCGACTCGTACTGATTACTCAATCGCTCCTCGAAAGTCCGTTGAATGGAGGCCAAATTATTTTGCTGAATGAGCATGTGCAGTTTTAATTGAATGCAAAGGACTGAAAGATGTTTTATAAATAACTATGCAAACATGCTTTTTTCTATTTTGCAGCATGGAAATGTTTATGAAACGAGCACTTGAGTTGGCTACTCAAGGAATGGGAAATGTAGCACCGAATCCACTTGTGGGATGTGTGATTGTTTATGAAGATCGCATTATTGGTGAAGGTTTTCATCAGCGTTTTGGAGGTGCTCATGCCGAAGTACATGCTATAAATTCAGTTGAAGATAAATCACTTTTACAAAAATCAACCCTATATGTTACTCTGGAACCATGCAATCACCAGGGCTTGACGCCAGCTTGCACCGAATTGATTATTTCCAATAAAATCCCCAAGGTTGTTATAGCAACTGTAGATCCTAATCCATTGGTATCAGGTAAAGGAATAGAGCGTTTGCGCGATGCCGGAATTCAAGTTGAGCTGGGTTTATTGGAAGAGGAAGCACGTTGGATGAATCGTCGTTTTAATACGTTTCACGAAAAGCAGAGGCCTTACATCATTTTGAAATGGGCCGAAACGCAAGATGGCTTCATGGATATTTTGCGCGAGAACGGAGAAACAGGCAGTTTTGCAATCAGTGGTAAGGAAGCTAAAGTAATGGTGCATCGCTGGAGAACTGAAGAAGCTGCCATTTTAGTAGGATCTCGCACCGTGTTTATCGACAATCCGCAGCTTACGGCAAGACATTGGGAAGGAAAAGATCCTGTTCGTATTGTGATCGATGCTAATTTGAAAGTGCCTAGAACACATCGTATTTTCGAAGATCGCGGCAGGACAATTGTTTTCAATCGCTTAGAAACGCGCCCCATTTTCAATATTGAATACGTTCAATTGAATTTTGCCGAAGAGATTCTTCCTCGCATCATGGATTATTTGCGTTACGAAAAACTCACTTCCGTCATTGTAGAAGGCGGAGCAGCAACCTTAGGTCGCTTTTTAGAACTTGGCTTATGGGACGAAATTCGAAGATTCAAATCACCCATGAAATTAGATGCTGGATTGAAAGCCCCCATTATAGAAGGGAGCCCAGCAGAAATGATGCAGGTTGGTGAAGATATTTTGGAGGTGTTTTATCGTGAATGAATTAGTTATGTGCCATATTACCGAACCGCTCTAAAGCATTGACAAATAAAAAATGAGAATTGGATTAGTAACGAAAGGTTCAAGAGGAGACATACAACCTTTTATTGCACTGGCAATAGGGCTAAAAAATAATGGACATCAAGTGACTATTGTAACCTTCAAAAATTTCCAAAAACTTGTTTCTGACTATAACATTGAATTTTGCTCATTGAGCATGGACATTGAAAAAGAAGCCTATACAGAAGACGTTTTAGAGGTACTTCGTAAAGGCAATATGATAAAATTTGCTCAACTGATTGGCAAAAATTCAGAAAAATATAACGAAAAAATAATTTTTGAAATTGATAAGGCTTCTGATAGCTTTGATTTTATAATTGCAAGCGGGCTTGCATTTCCAAACATCTTACCAATAACTGTAAAGAAAAATATAAAATATGGTATTCTAAATTTTAGTATGCCATACTCAATTACAAAAGAATTTCCTGCAATGGGGTTTGGATTTCAAAATGTACCGTTCATAAATAAAATATCTTATTCTATTTTTACTTATATAGCAGTAAAGTTGTTCATTCAAAAAGAAGCAAACCAAACAGCTAAACTACTTAATTTGCCAAGCTGGGAAACATCAGAATTAATGACAGAGTTGTTAAGAAAGAATAGGCTTATCATTCATCCAATGAGTAATCAATTGCTCAAACAGCCTAAAGACTGGCCTTCTAATTCTTTTGTAACTGGTTTTCTTGAAATCCCAACAACTGAAAGGAATAGAAATATTAACGAACAAATCCCTGAAGCATTAAAAGTATGGATTGAAGATGGAGAAAAACCTATTTATATTGGTTTTGGAAGCATTCCTATTCCAGACACCAACTTACTAAAAACTATTGTAGATGAATTGTTGACCCAGACTAATCATCGAATAGTTTTTTGTAACGGCTGGACAAAACAATTCATAGACACCAATCATAAAAAAATATTTGTTGTTGAAAATATCAATCACGAATGGTTGTTCCCGAAATGCAAAATGACAATTATTCACGGGGGTATTGGAACTATTGGTTCTTCATTAAAAGCTGGCACCCCAATGGTCATTGTTTCTATCGTTGCAGACCAACCATTTAACGGCAAGCTAATAGAAGAAAATAAAACTGGTGTACATATTCCATTCAAAAAATTGACTTTTGAAAAACTACTTAAAGGAATAACTAAAGTTGATTCGACTGAATTTAAGCAAAATGCAAAATCCATTGGAGAAAAAATGTATCTCGAAAATGGTGTAAATGAAAGTCTTATTATTATCGAAAATTATCTAAATAAAAATTAAATATGACTACAATTTTGAACAACAAACATTATTTCTACCTATTGCTAACAATACTTGGCGGTGGACTTACATTTTATTTTGCGGTTCTTGGCATCATTGAACACAACGGTGATTTTGATAGTATTGAGTTTATTACGAGTACTTGGACAGACAATTATTATGCGAAAAGTTTGAGTTTCGACTTTTGGACAGGTACTATTGCAGGAACTTTTTTTATACTCGTGGAAGGGCTTCGACTAAAAATGAGAAGAATTTGGCTATATCTTTTCTTGACGATATGCGTAGCTTATGCATTCGGTTTTCCATTATTCTTGTTTATAAGAGAACTTCATTTAAGAAGACAGAAATGAAAAATACGGCACATAACAGCACCTACCCAAAAGGCGGGGTTTCGTATTCCAAAGACAGTTTTGTGGGTAATCAAACATTAGTTTTTCAAATCAAGTTTTGTGGTAAAAGTCCCGCCCTTCGGGTAGCTGCAAAACGTTAATCGTCATGCTTTAGAAGAAACCACTCACTTGAAACAGCCTAAATGAGAACGAGAAATGATTGAAATAAAAAAATATTTCCAAAAAATGGTTCCTATTTCTGAAAAAGATTGGGAGTTCTTTTCATCTAAACTTATAAGACGTGAATTTGCCAAAAATTCAATAATTTTAAAAGTAGGTCATAAAGAAAACTACTTATCTT
>CAXNGM010000137.1:0-6394 GCA_964201695.1 Bacteroidia bacterium
CAAGATGGCTGCGATTACTCCTGTTCCTTTTGTACAATTCCATTGGCAAGAGGCAAGAGTAGAAGCGAGACTGTTATTGAAACGATTAAAGCAGCTCAGAAACTCATTGCAGAAACTGGAAGCAAGGAGATTATCTTAACTGGTGTAAACACGGGCGATTTTGGTAAGAATACAGGAGAAACTTTTCTCGACCTCATCAAAGAACTCGATCAATTAGACGGAATCGAACGTTTTAGAATTTCGTCCATCGAACCCAATTTGCTGACAGATGAAATCATTCAATTTGTTGCTTCCTCAAAGAAATTCGTTCCTCATTTCCATATTCCATTGCAATCGGGAAGTAATGATACGCTCAGAAGAATGCGACGCCGTTATCAGCGTGATATTTATGAAAGTCGGGTTGCATTAATTAAAGAGTTAATGCCCAATTGCTGTATAGGTGTGGATGTTATTGTTGGATTTCCAGGCGAGACCAATGAAGAATTTCTTGACAGTTATACATTTATTAATGAGCTAGACATTTCGTATTTGCATGTTTTCACGTATTCTGAAAGAGCAAATACTCATGCCATTGAATTAAGCAATGTAGTTCCCAACTCGGTTCGCGCGGAAAGAAGCAAAATGCTGCACATTCTTTCTGAAAAGAAAAAACGCTTTTTTTATGAGCTCCAAAAAGGAAAGACGAAGGAAGTACTTTGGGAAGGCGAAAGAGATGGCGAATGGATGTATGGATTTACGGAAAATTACATAAAAGTCAAAACGCCCTTTCTGATAGAAAAAACAAATACTATTCAGCACATTCAACTCGAAGAATTGGATACGGAAGGAATTTTCTCCATTCAATTAAAATAAAGTTTCATCCTAAATACTTCATTATATATGTACGCAACTATCAGCGAATTGCTAAAATCTTTTGGGATTAATATTCCATTACCAATTCAAACGTTCGGTTTTTTTGTTGCTCTGGCTTTTATGGTAGCCGCTTGGTTATTAGGAAAAGAACTTCGTAGGAAAGAGTCGCTCGGGATTTTCAAGCCAACAATCAAAGATGTTGAAGTTGGAAAACAAGCCAGCACTTCCGATTATGTAATTGCAGGCTTACTTGGATTTTTAATCGGGTTCAAAGCATTGTTCATGATTTTGAATTATTCCGATTTTGTAAATGACCCACAATCAACATTACTTTCATTGGAAGGGAATATTATTGGTGGCATACTTGGATGTATTGGTATGATTTACTGGCGTTACAGAGAAAGTGAAGAACAAAAGAAACTGAAATACGAAGTAAAGAAAGTAACAATGAAGGCTGAGGAACATGTCGGCAATATTATTTTATTAGGAGTTGTAGGCGGCTTACTCGGCGCTAAAATCTTTCACAATTTGGAAAATCCTGCCGAATTTATGGCAGATCCTATTGGCTCCTTACTTTCCTTTTCGGGATTAACTTTTTACGGCGGACTAATTGTGGCAGCAATTTTAATTATTCGCTACGGTAAAAAGAACGGTTTATCCGCGTTTCATTTAACCGATGCAGGTGCGCCCGCTTTGATGCTCTCCTATGGAATTGGACGAGTAGGTTGTATGATGTCGGGTGATGGAGACTGGGGAATTGTGAACAATAACCCAAAACCTAGTTGGATGAATTTTTTACCCGATTGGATGTGGGCGTTTAAGTTTCCTCATAATGTAAATAATGATGGGATTCCTATTCCAGGTTGCGTGGGCAGATGGTGTCACGAATTACCCGAAGCGGTTTATCCAACATCATTTTACGAAACCATCATGGCTATTATTTTATTCGGAGTTCTTTGGGCAATTAGAAAACGAATTACAACTCCAGGTTTGCTCTTCAGCATCTATTTAATTTTGAATGGTGCGGAGCGTTTTTTAATCGAATCAATTCGAGTAAATACACAATATCATATTCTTGGATTGGGCATTACCCAAGCACAAATCATCTCTTCAACATTAATTATACTTGGATTTGCTGGCATTTGGTTTACTAGAAAATTAAACAAACAAAATACTCATGCTGAGGCCTGATTCAATCAATGAAATTTGCGCTGAAGTTTGTCAAATAAGCCGTCGGGTTGGAGCATTCATTCTCAATGAGCAAAAGAAACTAACCGAATTCGATGTGGAGTCGAAAGGGCATAATGACTTTGTAACCTACGTAGACAAAGCAGCTGAAGAACACTTAGTAGCTGAACTTAATACATTAATTCCGAATGTTGGCTTTATCACCGAAGAAGCAACCATATCAAGGGAAGACAAAGATTTTATTTGGATAATTGATCCAATCGATGGCACCACTAATTTCATACATGGTCTTCCATTGTTTTGTATAAGTATCGCATTAATGCATCAGGGTAAAATAATCTTGGGTGTTGTTTACGAAATAAGTAATGACGAGTGTTTTCATGCAGTTGAAGGCGGAAAGGCATACCTCAACCAAAAGGAAATTCATGTATCATCCAGATATCTTCTCAAGGATTCACTGCTTGTAACAGGATTCCCCTATAAAGATGAAATCAAACTTGAACGTTGGATGAAGTTGTTTGTGGATCTTCTCAAAAAATCGCATGGTGTTCGTCGCTTAGGCTCTGCTGCAATTGATTTAGCCTATGTGGCATGTGGACGATTTGAGGCATTTTACGAATATGGATTGAGTCCCTGGGATGTTGCTGCGGGAACATTTATCGTTCAACAAGCTGGAGGCAAAGTGAGCGATTATTCTGGAGGAAACGATTATATCTTTGGCAAAGAGCTACTTGCCGGAAACGGACGAATGAATGAAGAACTTAGAGGAGTTATTTTAGAACATCTATTTGATAAGCGGAATCAATGACACCGAAAGTCCGCTTCATAATCAATCCTATTTCTGGAGGAAAAAAGAAAGATCATTTTCCCGAAGCAATTCGAAATGCCTGTTTGGAATTTGGTCTTGAAGCAGATATCTTTTTGTGCAATTCGATAGCCGAAACCAAAGAGAAAACGAAAGAGGCCGTTCAGTTAAACTACCATGCTGTTATTGCGGTGGGCGGCGATGGAACGATCAATTTAATTGGGTCAGAAATAATCAATACCCAAGTTGCTTTGGGAATTATCCCCACGGGTTCAGGCAATGGCTTAGCCCGCAGTCTTCGGATTCCATTCAACATAAAAAAAGCAATTAAAACCATCAGCGATTATAACCTACAATCTATCGATACGGGTGAGGTGAATGGCATTGGTTTTATCAATTTAGCTGGGATTGGTTTTGATGCGCATGTGGCGGGAATTTTCCATAAATCAGAAAGACGTGGTTTGATCTCTTATGCAAAAATCATCTTACGAGAATTCAATCGATTTACTCAAGAGCCAATAGAAATTCAATTGGAAGGGAAGACAATCCAGACAAACGCATTTTTATTAGCAGTTTGCAACGGTCCTCAATTTGGTAATAACGCGATTATTGCTCCTTTGGCAAGTTTGCGAGATGGCATTTTTCATATTACCATTCTCAAAAGTCTGAAATGGTATGATGCACCTCGACTTGCATTTAAACTTTTCAAAGGAACCATTCACCTTGATTCGAATACGGAATGCTTTACAGCAAAATCGCTCACTATTAAAAGAAGCAAAAATGGAATAATGAATATTGATGGCGAACCGATTATGTTATCGGACAATTTGAACATTGAAATGAGGCCATTATCGTTAAATGTTATTGTGCCTGATTGAGAGAAATTCAAGTACTTTTAAACATTCTATATGAATTAAGCATTTGATTCGTTCTTGAGTTGATACAATTTTATCATTGAACAAACAACGCATCTCTATGTTAAAACATTGCAAATTTCAATTCCTTTTCTTTCTGTTTGTGATCTCATCTGCACTTCAAGGCTGCACAGAAACACCAACGATAAAAAATCCTCAACACGCTAACGACATGACTGTAAATCCAAATCAAGAAACCGATACCGCTTATTTAGCAGCAGGATGTTTTTGGTGCATCGAAGCTATCTTTCAACAACTCGATGGCGTTATATCAGTAGCATCTGGATATACTGCAGGAAAACTTAAAAATCCAACTTACAAAGAAGTATGCTCAGGAACAACCGGACATGCGGAAGCTGCAAGAATTGTGTTTGATCCTTCTAAAATCAGTTTTGACGAATTGCTCGAAGTGTTCTGGAAAACGCATGACCCAACTACATTAAACAGACAAGGAGCCGACGTAGGTTCGCAGTACCGCTCCGGGATTTATTATACCTCAGAAAACCAAAACACCATTGCTTCGAAATACAAAACCGAACTGAATACTTCGGGAGCTTTCGATAAACCCATAGTAACGGAAATCGTTCCATTCGATGGTGTATTTTACGAAGCCGAAGACTACCATCAAAACTACTATAACCAAAACGGCGAACAAGGATATTGCCGCATGGTGATTCAACCCAAGGTGGAGAAATTCAAGAAAGTATTTCCCGATAAACTAAAGAAATAATTCAGAAGCAGGAGCATTGATCTCCTGCTTTTTTTATGCAATTAAAACCGCTTTTTTTCGGCGAATAAACCACAATCCAACAAACGTGAGTAAGCCGTTTATCAGGAGCAACTCAAATCCTATTTGGTATCCTGCAAAAAGCTTGGGCGAATAATAGGAAATAAGGAAACTCAAAATTGGGGCAAGCAGACAAACAAGCGGCACTAATTTGTCGCGAATATCGAACTTGGTATAAATTCCAAAAGCAAAGAGTCCGAGCAATGGGCCGTAGGTGTAACCCGCTGCTGTGAAAATACCACTGATTACAGCGTCATTGTTAATTGCACGAAAAATCAATATCACCGCAAGAAGAATGAATGCGAATCCGGCGTGGATGGCATTTCGGATTTGAGACTTTCTTTTGGCATTCATTGTCTCGTTTTCATCCAAATGCAACATATCTATGTAAAGCGAGGTTGTGAGTGTTGTTAAAACCGAATCGGCACTTGAAAACGTTGCGGCTATAATCCCCAAAAGAAAAACAATAGCTGCAAAAACACCCAAGTGATTAAGCGTTAACATAGGCAAAAACTCGTCGGTTTTGAGAGGAGTGGCAATTCCCTTTGACGATCCATACAAATACATCAAGGCGCCCAGGGAAACAAAAATTACATTCACAATGAGTACAATCACACTGAACCAGAGAATGTTCTTTTGAGCTTCAGGCAAGGTGCGAACACTCAAGTTTTTTTGCATCATGTTTTGATCAAGACCTGTCATGGCTATGGCGATAAACATCCCACTTAAAAACTGCTTGAAAAAATACAGCTTCGAACTTGGATCCCAATTAAACACTTGCGAATACTTGCTGTCTGAAATCTCTGAAACTGCTTCTGTAAAACTCCAGTCCATCTGCGAAATAAGCGCGACACATGTTAGAATAACACCCAACAATAGGAACAATGACTGAAACGTGTCGGTCCAAATGAGCGTTTTTATTCCACCTTTAAGCGTATAGGCTAAAATTAAAATGATGATGATACTTACCGAAACCCAAAATGGAACACCAAGCTGATCGAAGAGAAACAATTGTAACACAATAGCAGAGGTAAACAAGCGGAAAGCAGCACCAATGGTTCGAGAGAGTATGAAGTAAAAAGAACCGGTATGCTGTGATTGCGCGCCAAAACGTTCGCGTAAATACGTATATATTGAGGTGAGATTCAATCGGTAATACAAGGGCAACAATACTTTGGCAATGACATAATAGCCAACCATATACCCGAGCACAATTTGCAAATAATGGAAATTCTCCATGCCTACTTTTCCGGGTACAGAAATGAATGTTACCCCAGAAAGCGAATCGCCAATCATTCCAAATGCAATGATATACCAAGGCGAAGAACGATTTCCAATAAAATATCCTTCCGAATCGTTCCCTCTTCCCTTCCACCAAGAGATTCCTACAAGAACTAAAAAATAGGCTGTTATAACACCAATGAGGAGTAAAGGATTTAGAATTTCATGCATTAAACAAAGCTACTCGGATACGCCATTGTTTTTGTCTTGTTTCGATGCAGTTATGAAACATGGAATGCTGATAAATCCATAAAATTCTTTTCAAGATTCAACCTTCCTTCATGACATCTGTTACCTTTGTTTGACCATGCAAAATTTCCCTTCGCGTTTGTTAGAAGATGCCGTTAACGAAATGTCTTCTCTCCCTGGAATAGGGAAAAAGACAGCATTGCGTTTGGTGCTTCATTTATTGAAACGCGAAAGTCATGAAGTGAAGCAATTTTCCAATGCATTCACTACGCTACATTCTGATATTAAATATTGTCAATCGTGTCACAATGTTTCCGATGCTGAAATCTGTGAAATTTGTTCTGATACGCGTCGTGATGGTGAAACCATTTGTGTTGT
>CAXNGM010000138.1:0-6381 GCA_964201695.1 Bacteroidia bacterium
TTAAACCAATTGTTGTCGTTACCAATCCAAGTTAACTCATCAGGCGAAGCTGGATAAAATGAGAATCGGGCATTTTGAGCCGGAAGGGTAATTTGATTCGACGATTTTAATAATGCCGTTGAATTAGAAAGGCCGAGCGAAGAATTTGCCCAACTATTATTTCCTGCAGTAATCAATCTGGTATGAACATCGCTTCGGGTTTCGCCTCGAAGTCCAACTTGAAATAACTGATTGTATCCTTGCCAACAGTAAGGAGCTGTATTGTAGGCGAATGAAATACGATTTCCGTTTTCCTCAAGAATGATTTGAAAGTCGAAGCGATTCCTGTTTTCACCGCAATATCCTGTTCCTTCGTCATCGTCTAGGGCTTTAAAATTGGTCCATTCAACTGTAAATATTCTGTTTGGAGCGGCGCCATTAATTCGTGTTTTGATTGTTGCGAGTTCGGCAGTCCATCGTCCTTCCAAATCGCCATTGAGTGCAGAAACGATTCCTTCAATTGGCACTTCACTATCGAGAATGTTGGTGAAAGGAATTACTATTCCGGCCGCTTTCACCGGATTTATATTTCCAAACCAAATCCAACCGTTTGTAGAAACACCACATTGGGTGTAAGTATGACCATTGAAATTAAATGAAAATCCGAGCGATTGATTCGGGAAAATATCTTCGTCAGTAGCCGAAAGTTGATTAATGTTTGCTGGTTGGGCTGATCCACTGGCTAAAATTATTGTTGGACTTGTTGAAGCAACTACTTGATAAGGAGTATTGGACGAATACGAAAAACCATATCCGCAAGCCACTTGACTGTAAGTGGTGTGACTAGCAAGGAAAAAAATGAATAAAAGAATTTGTAAGTAGGTATTCTTCAAAACTGTTTTTTAATAGGGAATACAAGGATTCTCATATACCCATTTTTAAAACAAAAGTTACAATGAACTCAGAAAAATAAAAAGGGGCCGAGGCCCCTTTTATCACAAACCACCAATGGAATTCTGTAAATCTACCAAAAAACAGAAAATTGGCATAGGTTATTTTTTACAATAACCTCAACAAAGGTATATAAATAGATTTGAATTATTGAAAAATAATCGGCTTAAATCGCCGAGTAATTATTTTTTCAAAACTCGAATATTTACGGTTCCATTCAACGTTTCGAAATGGAGAAAATACATGCCAGCGGGAAGATTGCTAGCAGGCAAAATGAAATTAGAAAACCCTTTTATTTCTTGTGCATTTTGATAAACAACTCGCCCAGAAATATCGCGTAATGTTAATTCGCTAATGGATGAAGAAGTGCCGTGTTGAGCGATAATAAAATCCTCGGATGAGGGATTTGGGCTTACTGAAAAATATGTTGATTCATCCAAATCTTGAATACCCACATAGGTCACAATAATTGTTTTTGTAATTGTATCAGAACTACATGGATTACTTGCAATGAGAGTTATTTGATATGGTCCACTATCAGGGAATGTGAAAGTAGGATTTGCTAATGGTGAGGTTCCTAAACCTTCAAAAATCCACTCGTACTCGAGTCCATTTTGCGAGCTATTATCAAAAGTAATAGCATAACCACTTGTTTGAGTATAGGTAAAGTTAGCAACAGGGAACTGGGCTTGAATAACTTCAACTAATGCAGATGCGCCTGGACAACCGTTAGCATCCGTTCCTGTAACCGAATAAAAACCAGGCAAACTAACGGTAATTTCTTGGCCAATGGCTCCATTACTCCAGATATAATTGAAGAATCCAGCATTTGCGGTTAGCGTTGCAGGAACATTATCACAAATGGCTGAAATACTAGGAGAGACCGGAATATTAACCGAAGAACCATTCTGCACAATTACTGGCAATGAAGAAACAATACAGCCTTGGGCATCGGTGGCTGTAACAGAATATGAGCCTGGAGTAGAAACCGAGTTACTCATTCCAACTTCACCATCAGACCAAGTGTAAGTATTAAAACCTGAACTAGCGCTTAAGTTTGCCGGATCGCTACAAATTGTGATGGGACTTGCAGGAGAAATTGAAAGTGCTGCAGGCGTTGTTTCAATAAAAACTATAGGATTTGATGCAGCAGGACATCCATTAATATCGGTTCCAACCACAGAAACTGTGGAAGCGGAACTTACTACAATCACTGCAGTTCCTGCTTGTTGATTAGACCAAACTAGATCGAAAAAATCTCCAACAACGCTCACTGTAATGGGCCCATTACATAAGTTAAGCACATTGGGAGAAGTGTTTACAGGAATATTCACAGTACTTGTTAATGTGACAGCCCATGATTGTGATGTTGTAGTTCCGCAATTGTTGGTTACCGCTACAAGAAAATACGTTGTTTGCGTTATCGGGGCAGTAGTAAATGTTGCATTGTTCGCACCCGGAATAGGAGTAAAGTTGACATTATTTGTTGAACTCGACCATTGAATTTCACCAGCACTTCCATCAAAAAATAAAAATGCTACACCACCTGCACAAATTGAGGAATAGGAATCTGGCGAAATAGATGCTGTTGGGCTTCCTGCCACTTCGATATTTACAGGGCTAGGAGAACCAATGGTATTGGGACTATTAGCAATAACGCGAATTTGATAAAGTGTGCCAGGCGTTGTTCCTAAAGGTATAATCGCATTAATAACACCTGATGTTGCCGAACCATTTAAAGTACCAATTGAAATTGGCGAGGTAAATAAACCAAACGAATTAGATAGTTGTGCTGTGTATACATTGCTAGAACCAAATGTTCCAAAAGCAGAAAAGGGAACTGAAATTGGTTGACCAGGGCAATAAGGACCTAATAATATTGGGTCCGTATTTATTGTATTTATTGTTGAAGGTGAACTTGAAATTTGGAAGTCGTCAATTCCAAATGCAGGATCGGTAGGAGAAGCAAATAAATTTGATGTGTTTACGAAGTTGAATCCGATCATTAAACTCGCTTGGTTATCTAAAACCGAATTTTGAATTGTGGTTTGAATCCAATTACTCTGATTCGCATATTCGTTTATGATGCCAAGAGTAGACCATGTTGTACCATTATCTGTACTGTAATAAACTTCACCGAAGGCAACACCGGAAGCTCCGGAACACAACCACCAGAAACTAACTTCTACATTGCTTTGGCCAACTGTATTGATGCTGCTAGACATTCGTGCAAAGTAATTTTCTGAGGGATTACAACCAAAAGGATCTGCTGCAGCAAAATGGCAATTATCAACTGTAGAGCTTAGACCATCTTGCGAAGTAATATGAAGATAACTACTCTGTGGATTTGAAGTAATTTGAACTGGCTGATCAGGAGTTGCTGATAGAGGAACAGTTGTAGGAAAAGGGCAAAATACATTTACATCGCCCCCAAAATAGGAATTATTAACTACCCATAAATTGTTTCCAAAGGAGGCACCTCCTTGGTCAGCGGTATTCAGTGAAAACGAATTTGTAAAATTTTCGAAATTCTCTTCAAACAAAATAGTTTGCGATTGAAGGGCGTTGATTGAAAATGCAAGTAAAATGAAGATGTATAGTTTTCTCATATCAAAGGGATTCTGACAAATTTACACATTTGAATGGTATAAAAAATAAGTATGCGATATTGTTAAACACAATGCGATATAAATGAGTTAATTGAAACTAAAGATTATTCAATCTCCTTTCATGAATTCGTAATTTAGACCCATGTACACGAAACACAAAAATGTTGATTTTTTAATTATCGGATCTGGAATCGCGGGGTTATGTTATGCGTTAAAAGTTGCCCAAACGGGAACGGTTTGCATGATCACTAAAAGCGATGAAGATGAATCGAATACCAAATATGCGCAAGGAGGAATTGCGGCTGTAACCTATGCGCCCGATTCGTTTGAGAAACACATTCAGGATACGTTAATTGCTGGTGATGGATTGTGTGATGAGAAAATTGTGAGGTTAGTTATTACGGAAGCACCTGAGCGGATTCAAGAACTCATTGATTGGGGGGCGCAATTCGACAAGAATACTCGCGGAGAGTTTGATCTTGGGAAAGAAGGTGGACATTCCGAAAATCGCATTTTACATCATAAAGACAATACTGGATTTGAAATTGAACGCGCATTAATTGAGCAAGTTCATGCCCATCCAAACATTGAAATATTAGATCATCACTTTGCAGTTGAAATTATAACCGAACATCATCTTGGTCATTATGTAAACAGTTCAACACCCAATATTCATTGTTATGGTGTTTATGCATTGAACTTAAAAACAGGAAATACCGATGTTATTTTAGCTAGAACAACTCTTATGGCATCGGGTGGTGCTGGTAATGTTTATGCAAGTACAACCAATCCAAAAATTGCAACCGGCGATGGTGTTGCCATGGTTTATCGCGCAAAAGGAAAGGTGAGCAACATGGAGTTTATTCAGTTTCATCCTACTGCTCTTTACCAACCTGGCGTTCAACCTGCATTTTTAATTACCGAAGCGATGCGCGGATTTGGAGCTATTCTTCGGAACAGTGAGGGGGTCGATTTTATGCCTTTATACGATCAACGTGCTTCGCTTGCTCCTCGAGATATTGTTGCTAGAGCCATTGATAATGAATTAAAAGTGCGCGGAGATGAATGTGTCTATTTGGATTGTCGTCACATTGACCCGACCGATTTATTCCATCATTTTCCAAACATTATAGAGAAATGTAAAACCCTTGGAATTGACCTATCGAAAGATATGATTCCGGTTGTTCCGGCTTGTCATTATATGTGCGGTGGAATTGAAGTTGACGAACACGCCCAAACAAGCATTCAAAATTTATTGGCTGCAGGTGAATGTTCATCAACAGGACTTCATGGTGCAAATCGCTTGGCCTCCAATTCATTGTTAGAAGCTCTGGTGTATGCTCATCGTGCAGCGCAAACAGCCATTTCATTATTTTCAAATTCCCCAGTTACTGAAAACATTCCTGAATGGGATATTAAAGGAACTGTAGTTCAAGAAGAAATGGTATTGATTACCCAAAACGTGCGGGAACTTCAATCCATTATGAGCAGTTATGTTGGCATAGTAAGAAGTAATATCCGCCTTCAGCGTGCCTTAGATCGTTTGCAAATTCTTCACCGCGAAACAGAAAGTATGTACAAAAGAACTACACTTTCTCCCCAGCTTTGCGAATTAAGAAATCTGATTTTAGTCGCTTATTTAATTATTAAATCTGCACGTTTAAGAAAAGAGAGTAAGGGTTTACACTTCTCTATCGATTATCCAACTTATGGAGAAAAAAGCTTTCGGTAAATTGAAATTGAATCTATTAAATTAACGAAAAATGGTGATTGTGCCTTCCATCATTTTATCTTCATTTAACAAACTCCGCACAGTCAATTTCCAAACATACACATCCGATTGAATATTCTGTGGGTCCCAACCTATTTCTGGATTATCCGTGAAAAAAATCTCTTGGCCAAATCGATTGTATATTCTGAAATCGAATCCCTTTAATTTATAACCGGTGCAAATAGGTTTAAAAATATCGTTCAAACCATCGTTGTTTGGAGTAAATCCAGTTGGTATATAGATTTGAAAATCTTCCACAACCTCGATGTTTTTACGAATCGTTGCTTCACATCCTTGTTCAGTAATTACGGAAAAATCAACGTAAAATATTCCAGTGTCGGGCATCGAAACTAAAACAGTATCGCCCGTAAATGTGCCCAATGGATTTATCGTCCATGTTTCGTTTTGTCCGCCAGCTGTTTGACTAATAAGTCGGATTTCAGGATTCGACAATGTTGTTATGGAAGGATTCACTGAAATGGAAACATCGGGGCGTTTCAAAATCTCGATGAAATCGATTTCCAAACTATCGCCAATACAGCCAATAACATCAGTAAGTTTTAGAGACACATCAAAAATTCCGTCGTCGGTATATTCATGCAATGGCTGAGCAATCGAAGAAGAATTTCCATCACCAAACATCCATGTATAATTAAATGGTCCAATACCATTTGTTGTGAAGTTGAATTGGATTTCGGCTGGTAGGCAGTCTTTCCGAATATCGGCAGTTATTGTTGGTGTGGGAATTGGACGAACTATTACTGCTTGACTGCTTGTTGGATTTAGTGGTGGACAACCGGAGCTAATCGTAACAGAATACGTTCCGCTAGCATTTACTTCTATTGATTGACTTGCTGCACCATTACTCCAAACAAAGTTGTCTCCATGAGATGCAGATAATACAACTGTATTTCCTTCGCAAAATTCCGTTGGTCCAGATGCCGAAATCGATGGTGTTGCTGAAAGAGGCGTTACGTTTACTTGAACTGGCGAAGATTCGGGCGATTCGCAACCATTTAAATCGGTGTAATGAGCTGTGTATTGTCCCGTTGTTGTAACGGTTATAGTACT
>CAXNGM010000139.1:0-6377 GCA_964201695.1 Bacteroidia bacterium
AATGTCTACGCAAATATAAAAGAGTTCATCCCACATAGTTATTTGTATTGTTTGAGATGAAAGTAAACTTGCAAATCTTTTTATTTTGTTAGCAATATGTAAAAGAACAATACATTAACATAATTCTGTGTTAATTGGCTTCAATGAATCTTTTAGGCAATTAAATTGCAATAATTAAAAGTTTATATATGAAGCGGATATGGTATAAGAAAAAACGGTATTGGATTTTAATAGTTTGTTTTTTATTAGCATTATTTTATTTCTTTATTCAGGAATTTGAGATACCAGAGGGACTCAATACTGTGGGATATAATACAAATCTAAACCTTGAAAATTGCACACTGGTTACCGAAAGTAGTAAGTGGGATTGGGATGACTATTCTGAAGAGTATTTAATCTCTGTACCTGTTTCTCAATCTTTGAACATTCTTAATCAACTAAATAAGACCACAGGCTTCAACACTCCTAAAGCTTTATTTAGTCAATTTGATAAAATAGAAATATCTGGTATTTGGCAAAAAACAGATAGTGTAACCTATACGTTCTTTAATAAAGACAACTATTTTCCTAATCCAAAAACAGAAGAAGCTGGTTTAGAGAGTCAAATGGATTGGCCAGGATATTATATGAAAGTCACCTATAACTCTAAAACCAGATTATTAAGATATAAATACGTCAAATACTGATTGAAAAATTAACGGTCCTAATACGCTATATGTGACGTAAATGTGACGTATTGATAAAATAAAAAAGGGCTACATTTCTGTAACCCTTTTATTATCAAAGCTCCCCCTTCTGGACTTGAACCAGAGACCCTCTGATTAACAGTCATAAATTTTATACAAAACAAACTTATATAGTACCCTTATAAAATACTAAATATGTACTAAAAGTCAATCTTAGATGGGTTTTTATAGTATTGTTTATTACTGCTTTGTTTTGTCTTATTTTGGTATATTTGTGACGTAATTGTGACGTAACAAAAAATAAGTTTAAAATTAAAGTTATGAAAGCAGCCTCGGTAAGCCCCTTCATTGATAAATTCCACCCTAAAACAGATGAAATTAGAATCGTATCAATAAGGGTTACACATAATAGAAAAAGGAAGTATTACGGCACTAAAGTGCGTTTAAAGCCCTCTGCATTTGACAAGATTATGACTGCTAAAAGGCGTAGTGAAGCAGAAAATAAAATCTATAATGAAATTTTAAGCTACCATAACAAGGCGGTTAAAGTAATTACACAGTTACCAATATTTACTTTTAGCAAGTTTGAGGAGATGTATTTTGAAAACAGGAACGCAACAGATTCCGTTTCTTATGCTTTTGACAAATACATTGATGAATTGAGGGAGGAAAAGCGGATAGGCACCGCCGTAAGCTATGAAAGTGCAAAGGCTAGTATTGACAGATTCAAGAAGGACTTAAAATTTGCAGACATTAACATTGGCTTTTTAAAGAAATATGAAAGCTGGATGCTGACAAACGATAAAAGCAGAACAACAATAGGGATTTATTTAAGAAGCTTAAGAACTATATTTAATAGGCAAAGCATAGATAAAAGTCTTTATCCGTTTGGCGAAGGACAGGGAAAATACTCAATTCCCACAGGTAGAAATATTAAAAAGGCTTTAACCCTTGAAGAAATTAGTAAAATATTTCACTATGAGGCACCCAGAAAAAGCATGGTTGAAATGGCAAAGGACTACTGGATATTCATTTATTTATGTAATGGACTAAATGTAAAAGACCTTTGCTTATTAAAGAGAAAGGATGTACAGGGGGATGTTTTAACTTTTGAGAGAGCGAAAACTAAAAGGAGCAAAAACAATGGTGAAAAGATTACCGTTTCATTAAAGCCACAGGCAAAGGCGATTATTAAGAAGTGGGGGCAGATTTCTGTAAATCCTGAAAATTATGTTTTTCCTCATTTGCAAAAAGGTATGACAGCTGAAACAGAAAGAAAACAAATACAGCAAGTAACCAAGACTATAAACAAATATATGAAGCGTATTGCCATAGAATTAGAATTAAGTAAAGAGGTAACAACCTATTTTGCTAGGCACAGTTTCGCAACTGTATTGAGAAATTCAGGGGCAAGTACAGAATTTATTAGTGAAGCTTTAGGTCATAGTAGTATGAAAACGACTAAAAGTTATCTAGCAGGATTTGAACAGGAAACGATTCATAAAACAACAGAAGCCCTTACCAACTTTGCGAAATAAATCAGAGTTAAAGAATACTTTCTGAATGTTAAGCAGCGGACAAAATATAATTAGATTTCTCAAGTAAGGAGTAGAAAAATAGAATATAATTGGTTTTCGTTTGTATTTGATACGAAGTTAAAAAGGCCTCACAGCTCTAACACTGTGTTCGCTGCTCGTATTGTCAGAATCCTGACTGCCATCGAGAAAATTCTTGAAATATACAGAGTTTTTATAAAGCCTCTGAGAACTCCAATAGCCTTCCCCTTCAAAATTCCCAATTTGTTCCATATTTTGATATAAAATATTCAATTCATCATTATTTGGCAATTTCCAACCGTCTCCTAATCTTGCACAAGCCCCTAAAGCATCAACATATGACATTTTTTCATTAAAATCAAACTGTGCAACTTCTAAATTATCAATTTTAATAGTTTCGCCAATAATTGCTTTATCTGCAATTTTTGTTTCTTCAGATGGCTGTGGGTCCATAGAAAGGCCACAACTTGTAAATGTTAATAAGATTAATCCAAAGATTAAGTTAAGGAATTTATTTTTCATAGTACCGGTTTTTGTAAATGTATAAAATTTCAAATCATTTATTGTCCGTCCTCAAAACAATTTAGACTTTTGGTCGTAGAATGTTTTGTAGTCGAAATTTAAGATTTTTTCTATTATAAATAAATCTATTTAAAAAATCTCGTAGACTAAATACAATTTGCTTTTAATTAAATTCACCCAATCTCCACAATATTATTCTTATAACTATCTGATTAACAATAAAAATCAAAAATCATCAACAATGTGTTTATAACCAAATAGCAATAAAAGTGAAAAAATAAGCTCAAATGATATTTATGTATGTAGTCAAACAATAAAAACTACATCATAATATGAATAATATAACATTTGACAGTCTGCCAGACGCGGTTAATGAGATTAACAACAAGCTATCGCGTATCGAAAAGATTCTATTTGAAAAAGGAAGGGAAGTAAAAGTCGAAGTTGATGAATGGTTCAATCTCATTGAATTTTGTAATTATCATCCCGACAAACCAAGTAAGCCAACAGTATATGGCTGGGTAAATTCAGGCACAGTTCCAGTTCATAAAGGAGGCAAAAAGTTAAGATTCTTAAAATCAGAGATTGATACCTGGTTAAAGCAAGGCAAAAAAAGAACTTTACTAGAAATATTTGAAAATACAGATGATTACCTAAAGATTAAAGGAGGTAGAAATGTTTAAGATATTTCTTTATTTCCTACTCTCTGTCTATAAAATACCTTTTTTATCTTTTTTCAATTTTGGACCCTCTAATACAATTGGTCTTTTTGGGAGGGTCCAATATGATTGACGGAATCATAATTAATTCATCTATTAATAACCTCGAAGAATGGTTGGCACTAACAAAGATTCAAACTTGGTCATCTATTGACAAAACTTCTGGGGAAATGCGCTCAAAAAAATGTGAGAATCAAATAATAACAAAACACCGTGGCAAATGGGAATTTTACAATATAGAATTGGTTGAAGTAAAAAAGTTAAATGTCGATTCAACAAGCTACTACTTAAATATTAGGGGCTCGCTTCATAAAAATCATTTTAATGGTAAAAATTATCAGCCCTTTAATTTTAGTGCCTTGCAATGCCAGATTAGACATATCTGTACATCTCTGTTTATTGAGCCTGAAAGTGCCCGTATTTCGGGTTTAGAGTTTGGGGTCAATATAGTTGTTCCTTTTAATGTTAAAGCGTTTTTAGATAACAATGTGATTGATTATAAGGGTAAGAGATTCGATAAGTACTTTCCAGATAAAAGAGGTTTAGAACTTGGGTTATATTGTCGTTTGAGCCAATATCAAATAAAGCTATATGACAAGGGTAAGCAAAACAAACTTGATAATAATTTAATGCGTTTTGAAAAGAAGTGCAAAAGAATGCAAGTACTTAAAAAAAATGGGATTTTCAATTTATCAGACTTATTAGATAAAGAAAAAGTTTATAGCCTTAAATCAATGCTACTGAGGGCTTGGAATAATGTGTTAATTTATGATATTGCAGATTCTGAATTGTTATCTATTGAACTTCCAGATGATGATAAAAGGTTTTTATCAGACGGGCGCAATGAGAAATACTGGGTAAAAATCAAGGAAACTGATAGGAATAGCTATAATTATAAGAGAAAGAAATATCGAGAATTAGTTAAAAGATTTGGACTCAATTACCATAGCCTTGTATATGATAAAATAGGTGAAACTTGGGATAGCTTATTTGAAAATTCAACAAATTTACCAGTTGTCACTTCACCTCAATTAAACAATCTTACTATTAAGATAAAGGGTAAATACATTGAATCTATTTCCAAGTATTGTAATCCTTGTATATGGAAGGGTCCTGTTATTGTTAAATACAACTAAATACAATTTTATGGCTTTTGAAAAAGGAATAAGTGGCAATTATGAAGGGAGACCCAAAGGGGCCTTAAACAAGAATACGTCTAAGTTAAGAGAGGCTATATCTAGTTTCTTAACAGACAACTTTGATTCTTTTGTAAGTGACTTTCAAGAACTAGGTCCAAAAGACAGGGTTAAGTTTTACTGTGACTTGCTAAACTACAATTTACCCAAGGTCCAATCTATTCAAATGGAGACGGATTTCAATATGCTTACAGATAGCCAATTAGACACTATAATCAAAGAGTTAAGAGATGTTGAACAAGTTTACTAGAAAGGAGAAAATAAGCCTCTTAAATGCTATTAAAAACGGCATTATATCGATAAGAGACATTAGGACCCCAAAGGTTTATGTTTTTTCGCCTATTTCAGGGAAAGAAGGGTATTATACAATGAATGGGGACGAATATAGCCATATTGAATACGAAGCCTTTTGCTTGATAGTAGAAAGGAAGAACCAGCGTTTAAAAGCCTGTAGTGGGATGTTCCCTATTATCAAAGAGGATTTGATTATTGAGATTGTATATAAGCCAGGCAAGACAATATTATGATATTACCTAATTATCCAAAATTTGTTGAATTAAAAATATACTGTAGATTTATATTAAATTAATTACAATTATGAAAAAGTTACTTTTTTTCTAATCATTTTCACATCTTGTAATGCTGGTGGTTCGAAAATTAATACTGTTACTAAACTAACAAATGAGGAATTTCAATTTGAAGAATTTCTAAGTAGTGATTTAGAAAAAATGTCAGCAGCAGGTAAATTGAAATATGATAAATCTTCAAGAATATATACATTAGAAGATATTCTTAACCCTAAAGGCAAAGAAAAATTAACCGATGAGGATTATAAAATTTTGTTTAGAAGTAATAATTTTAGAAACGTAATGTTTGAATATTTTAGTCAATTAAATATGGATGCGAAAAGTATAAAAAATAAAGCACAAGTTGCTAATTTAACTGGGAAATTTCTTAAAATTTGGCATATTTGGAGTTTATTTAATTCTACACATTTACTTTGTAAAGCAAATAACGCTGAATTAACAGATGGCGAAATTAAAGTTGATACTTCTTATTAAATTTTATTCTGTTTAGAAAGTCTGGGTAAAAGAATCTGGAACTTCTACTTCAAATTATATGGTTTGGGATGTTCCCGATTATAAAGGAGGACTTGGTTATTACGATTGTTTATAAGCAAGGCAAAACAATATTGTGATATTACCTTAATATCCAAAATTTGTTGATTTGAAAATATACTGTAGATTTATATTACTTTAAATTTATATAAAATATTTTCACAATAAAATTTATGAAAATAGCTCTCAAAGTGCGGTTCGTTATTTCTTTTATTCTTCTATTACAGATAATTTCTTATTCAGCAATTGCACAATCTAAGAAAGAGCAAATTTCTATTTTAAACTATCAGCTTGATAGCCTAAAACAAAATGTACTAAATGGGCAAATTAGAAGTAGAGAATTGGAAACGCAGCTAAGTTCTGTTAATAAAAATTTAAATGAGATTTTACGAGAATTAACTGTTACAAAAAAATTACTGGTAAAGGAAGATAGTTTAAAAAACATTTTTGAAAATGAATTGAAGAGTGTAACAAAAAAACTGTTGTTATCGGAGGAGAAAAGTATTCAAATGAATAGTATCATCAATTCATCGAAAGTTGAAATTGATGAATTAAAAAAAGAGTTGACTGAGCGTGATAG
>CAXNGM010000140.1:0-6358 GCA_964201695.1 Bacteroidia bacterium
CTGATTGCTCCTGTAGTTAAATTTATTTTTCCAAGTCGGACCGTTGCTGAATCGAGTGTTTCGATTGGAAAACCGATTATTGAATCATATTCAGTAGAAAAATAATTCTTGCGTATGAGACCATAAAGAGCGGTATCGGAACAGCTGTATGAGAAATTATCGAACATAATTCCATCAATAGCTTGAATGGGTGTATTACTATACAATTCTCCTGTATAAAGGTCGAGACCCAATAAATTAGCCCCCGTTGAAAAGTAATATACCATTTCATAAGGATTGATAGCACTTCCTGCTAATGCATATCCTTGTGCAACGGATGTAGGTGAGATTTGAGTTATAACACCTGTTGTTGTATTGATTTTAGCGAGAAATACTTCACCAGTGGATGTTGAGGCAATATAGCGACGTGCTAAACCATACAATGTAGAATCGGAATTATTGAATCGGAAATTATCAAAATAACTATCGGCTAGTGGATTGGAGATAGTTACTCGGTTCAAGACTTCACCAGTGACTAAAGATAGCGTGAGCATTTGAGAGGCGCCCATGAAAATGTATGTGCTGTCGTATGGATTGAGCGCCGCTCCTGTCAAGTTCACATATTCATTCATTTGCTCTGGTCCGAAGGCATTGACCAAACCCGTTTGATGATCGATTTTACCTAGTCGAATACTTGTAGAATCTAATTCCTGATAGATAATTGAGGAATCGATAGGACTAATTACATCGCTGAAATAGTTCTTTCGAACAATGCCGAAAGTTGATCCATTAATTTGTGAATATGCCGATGAGAATATTGATATACAAATAATTAGAAGGGAAATCTTCTTCATACAATTTGAGTTTGAGTTTTCCTAAACAAAGCACTTAAATTTTTGTTCAAGTTAGCAAGTATTTAGTTCTCATTAATAGTTTGCTCTGAATTAAATTCAATTAGTTTTCTGAATTTAATGAAAATAAAAGCACTGAAAATTACAATAAAATCAAAATCCGGGCATCCTTGAAATTCTATTAAACATATTTAAATTAGCAGAATATTATCTAGCGCTTTAAACGAACTAATACCAATTATTACAACAGATATTCTAACATGAAACCGCCTCTATCTAATGAACACAATGCTTATTTCCAACGCTACTTAGATTTATGTGATGACACTGAATTCTTTGTCCAATACGATAATAATACACGATTACTTGTCATCTTTATAGAAAGTCTTCCCGTTGAGAAACATCAATTTGCCTACGCGGAAGGAAAATGGACAATCCTCCAATTATTTCGGCATATTATTGATTGTGAGCGCGTATTTGGTTATCGTGCATTAGTAGCTGCCCGTGGCGATTCAAGCCTATTGCCTTCATTTGATGAGGATAAATATGCAGAAGCTGCTGCAGGAGAAACAACAAGCATGGAAATCATGCTAAAAGAATTTACTCTGCTACGACAATCAAATCGCTTTCTTTTTGAAAACATGAGCGAAGAGCAAAGTTGTTTCACCGCTAATGTTAATAGCGAACCGCTTTCTGCCAGAGCCATTGCGTTTATTATGATTGGCCATGTAAATCATCACCTTAACGTGTTACAGGAACGTTATTCGTAATGTCGAAATAGAATTTAAATGTTTATTAATTTTCGTCAAATCATCTCTAAAAAAATAAAGAATTTGAGCTTTCTTTTTAAAACTTCATTCCTATTACTGCTATTAATTTCGATGGAAAGCAATGGCCAATCCATTCGTATAATCGGACGTGTATTTGATGCTAATGAGGGAAAGGCGCTCGAATATGCAATTGTATCGGCTTTGAATAGTAAAGACAGTCTAATAGGAGGCGGATTAACTCAAAACAATGGCGATTTTATTCTAGAGAATTTACCAAGAACCAACTTGACTATCAAACTTCAAAGTATTGGTTTTGAAACACGCATTATTTCAATTACAACTATTCCTAATCAGAGTTTGTATGACATGGGAAACATCCGACTTCAACCCAGTCAACAGCAATTAAAAGCAGTGAATATTGAAGCCGAAAAATCACAAATGACATTGGGAATTGATCGACGAATTTACAATGTTGATAAAGATTTGAGCGCTAAAGGAGGATCGGCATTAGATGCAATGAAAAACATTCCAGGAATCAATGTCGGAAGCGATAATAGCGTTCAATTACGAAATCAAGCTCCGACCATTTTTGTGGATGGCCGTCCTACCCTTTTAAGTTTAGATCAAATCCCAGCTGATGAAATTGATCGTATTGAAGTTATTACCAATCCTTCCGCACAATATGCAGCAGATGCAACTGGAGGCATATTGAATGTGGTCATGAAAAAGAATTTAAAACCAGGATATTTTGGGATGATAAGTGCAGGAATTGGGAGTAATAATAGATACTCTACAAATGGCAATGTTACAATTAGAGAGAAAAAGTTCAGTTTGCAGCTTTCTGGAAATATTGGAACTTCGAGAAATAATAATGACGGATTTACATCGCGAGAAAATTATAATAATGGAATAGTAAATAGCAGTTTTTTACTCAATAATACAAATATAACCGAGAGAACAAATTCAGGTGCACGAATAGCTGCCGATTATCAATTGAATGTCCGGTCATTATTGAGTGCTAATTATAGTTTCTTTAAAAGTGAGATGAACAGCAATGAAAAACAAAATTATAATAATAGTGATAGCTTAAATCAAATAATAGGAATTGGAAAAAGACTGAATGAATTGACAAATAAATGGAGTGTTCAAACAGCACAATTATCTTTTAAAAAGAATTTCCCAAAACCTAAAAAAGAACTCAACGCCGATTTAAATTTAATTTATTCGGCTAATACAAATGATGCTTTATTTAAAACAAATAATTCAACAATGCTGGTTATCCCGCAATTGAATGATAGCAGTATTCAAAATAATTATGGAGACCGTTCTGCAATTTTGTTAACTGGACAGTTTGATTTCACAAATCCCATCAATGAAAAAAGTCGTTTTGATTGGGGTTCACGGATTTCATATAAAAAATCAAATTCCGATTTCTCAGTAAAGATAACAGATCCCGAAAGTGGTATTATTACTATTGATACTGGCATTTCGAATCGATTTATAGTGGATGATTTTATTGGAGCAGCATACATTAATTATGTTAGCAAGTGGAGAAACATTGGTTATCAAGCCGGCTTGCGATATGAACACACGTGGTTTGTAGCGCAGTTAACTGATTCTCAAGAGGAATTTAGTTTTATATACCCCAAACAATTGAGTGATTTAAGCAAAGTACTTTTTCCTGCAATTTACTTCTCCCGAAAAATAAAAGAAATTCATGAGTTTCAACTAAATTTCTCAAGAAAGATCGGACGTCCAGGCTACATGCAATTAATTCCATTTATCACCTATGCCGATCGGCAATCCATTCAAATTGGCAATCCCGTACTAGCTCCTGAATTCATAAACTTAGTAGAATTTAACTATAGTTTTCAAGGTAAAAAAAACAACTTACTTAGTGGAATTTATATGAGAAATACACTAAATTCTATAACAACAGTTATCTATCCATCGGCATTAGATCCTGACTTGTTAATAAGTACCTATGGAAATGGTCGCAATAAAATAGATTATGGATTTGAAAACACCTTTAAACAGACGTTTTTCGATTGGTTGGATGGAAGTATTAATTCGAATGTTTTTTACTCAAAAATCACTTTAAATCAAGGAAATACCACCATCAGTAATGAAGGAATTAGCTGGAATGCTAAAGCGGCATTGAATATAAAAGCCAATAAAAAATTGAGTTTTCAATTAAATGGAAGTTATGAAGCACCTCGGATTATTGCTCAAGGAACCGTTACTTCCATTTGGTTTTGTGACGCCTCTTGCAACTATACTTTCTCTAAGAAATGGAGTGTAAATGCTACGTTAAGCGATGTCTTTAATACAAAAAGCTATGGTACAAATTTCGTAAGTTCAACGTTTAGTCAAGAAACCATTCGTCGATGGGAGGCACGCTATTTTCGAATTAACCTCACTTGGAAATTTGGCGAACCCGATGTTTCTCTTTTCAAACGACGCTCTAATTCTCGCAGGGAACCGGGGTCAGGCGGTACTGAGATGCAGGAAATGTAAATTAATTACGAATTAACAATTATCAATTACGGGTTATCAATTACTAATTACAAATTACGGATTAACAATTACGAATTATAAATTAACAATTACGAATTAAGGATTACGGATTTAATGGGAGTGTTCAATAAACTGTGTGAATTTTCTTTTATTTACTAATAATAATTAATCCAATTATCAATTTAATAATGAAGTATCACGTATTCCAATTATTCTATTTGATTGTATTTCTCACCTCTTGTAAACACGAGCTAGAACATACTTTTTTAAAATTTACTTAATACGAAGGATTTTATGTGATCCATCACACGCTGGCATTTTTCGTGAAAGTCCGCAGGTGCAATCGTTCATCCCTTTTCCATCCATAATTTGGTTCTTGAATTTTTCAACTCGATCAATACGCGTTTGTGCATTTTTAGCTGAAGAAAAAAACATAATATACGCTCTTTGTCGACCGGGAGTTAACGATTCAAAGGCCATTTTAAATTGCTCATTTCCCTTAAAGTTCTGTGTTAATTCTTCGGGAATTACGATCGTTGAAATATCTAAAGTTGGCAATTTCGCCCCCGATTTTTCAATCTCGATTGCTTCAAAAATATAGGCTTTTAAGAATGGTTCAACTTTAATAAAATCATCCATTGATTTGAAACGGATGACACGAAAAACATGTGAGTTTTCACCATGCTTGGAAAGGAATTCTTCTGAATCTTGTAATAATGATCCTTTAAAAAAACTAATTACACAATTATCTTTAAAATTCCCCAGCATGACAATATTCTTGCCTTGATAGGTATAACAAGGTCCTTTCCATTTTACATCTTCCGTTAATCCACATGACAAAACAATGGCTCGTAGTTGATTTAAAATTGGTTTAAACAAACCTAAATCTGAAAAATAAAGTTCTAAATCGGGATTCATTTTCAAATTTCAATAATTAATAAATTGTCACTGTTTGTGAAATTACATTTGGGAAATCGGCTAAAGATACCGATTGAACAACTACATTACTTTCAACATCTTCGGATTTTTCGGATTCTAGCGAATTGGTCCATTTGAATGCAGAAGTAGGAATTGAACTCGTTGTTAATGTTGCAGGTTGAGAATTAGAAACAGAAGTATTGGAATTTGCAATGGCAGTTGGAGCATCCTCCATTAGAATTTCTGACCCACCGACTTGATTATCGCTATTCGTAATTGTTGAAATAGATTCGTCACTAGATTGTATTTCATCCACTTGATTGGTTTCTTTCGAAGTATTATCAATGATGGGTGTTTGATCTGTTGAAACTGTATTACTTTCTGACGATGTATTATTAATTACTTGATCTTCATTTGCACTTGATTGAGAATTGGATGCAACTTCATTCGTAGTATTATAGATTGTAGAATTGGGATTAAATAAAAAAAGTCCGAGTGCAATGCAAGCGGCAGCCAATAAGGTAAGTTTTGCCCACATAGGAAAAACAATGATTCTGGCTTGTTTTTGGGCTCCTTCATCAAAAACATCAAGCAGTTTGTTCTTAACATGTTCAGAAGGAAATTCAACTTCGGAATCCATTTCTTTTATGGCTAATAATGTTTCGCGAATCTGATAATATTCTTCTTCACTTAGTCCTTCTGCATCGAGCTGTTGAAGTTCATTTTTATTGAGCAAAGAATATTCTTTGTTGAGAATTAACTGCTCAAATTCTTGGGAGTATTTTTCAAATGATTCCATGTTCAAATTGATTGAAATTGTGGCATTTTTCCTGCAATTTTTCGCAATGCATAAAACAAGCGCGATTTCACGGTTCCTTCGCTACAGTTATGTACCAAGGATATTTCTTTCAAGGAAAGTTCTTCGAAATAACGAAGCGTAAAGGTGCTTTTATGAGGTTCATCTATTGTTTCTAAAACTTCTTTTAATTTTTTAGAAAATGCTTTTTTGTCTATTCGCTCCGAAATATTACTCGAATTATCGGCCAACTCTGGAGCTAAATCGAGTGAAACAGATTGGCCTTTTCGGCTAGTTTTTCTGTATTCCATTTTACAGATATTAGTTGCTACGGTAAATACCCAGGGGCGAAATGATCTAGTTATGTCAAACAGCTCGGGTTGACGAGAAATTTTAATGAATAACTCTTGCAAACAATCTTCGGCTAATTCTCGATTATTCCAAAGGAGTCTCATAAAATAACTCATTAATCGTGGGCTGTATCGATCGTACAATGCTGAAAAAGCCAATTTATCGCGTGCAATAAT
>CAXNGM010000141.1:0-6347 GCA_964201695.1 Bacteroidia bacterium
CGGGAAGATTTAAGTGTTCGTTCGGAAAAAGATTGGTCGAATGGTAAATCAGAAAACAAGGTTGACATCACCGGAGCGCAGATGCGTGTTATTGCAACTACGGTGAATCAAGATAACATCGATAATATTGAATTGGTTCCGGTAAAAGCCTGTGCTGGTTATACAACCGGTTACGCCGACCCTGAGTATATTCGCGTGTTACCAACGTTTCAACTGCCATTTCTTTCGCCCAATAAAAAGTATCGCACATTTCCAATAACAGGCGATTCGATGCCACCAGTTTCGGATGGTTCTTGGGTAACAGGCGAATATCTTCAGAACTGGAATTTTATTCGAAATGGTAATCCGTATATTGTCATCACCAAAGACGAAGGCATTGTATTTAAGGTGATCTACAACCAAATAGCCGACAATGGAACCTTATTGCTTTGTTCAACCAATCCAGCATACGAGCCCTATGAAGTTCATGTGGATACTGTTCAGGAAATTTGGAAGTTCACCAATTACATCAGCTCCGAATTACCCGAACCCAACCTCGATAGAAATGAATTATCGAGCACGGTTATGCAGCTTCAACGAGATGTAAAACGCTTGCAGAATTCCTACAAAACAGTACAATAAAAAAAGCCGCTTCTTGGTAGAAGCGGCTTTACTTTTTGAATAGATTCTATTATTTCTGAATGACTAAACGGGCAGTTGTTTTGCTGCCGTTAGAAGTTGCTTGAAGGATATAAATACCATTGGCAAGATTTTGTAAATCGAGTGTTCCAATGGTTTGATTGATGCCACCAGCAATGAATTGGTTATGGACAACTTTACCAGCAATATCCAAAACAGATAATTGAATATCTGCAGATTTGGTTTCCAATACAACAGTGAAAAGACCTGCTGAAGGATTTGGTAAAATCATCATTTCATTCAACACGGGAGTTTCAATTCCAACATTTGTATTACTACATGGTTCCGCAGCACCTGAAATGTATTGCATTGTTTGAAAATTAATGTAACAAGCATATTCTGGATGATCAACGAATGGATTACGGTTTCCTTGCAAAGAATCGAGGAATTCGTTACGTGCTTTTTCGTATGCACTTGGCAAATCTTCGTAATGCCATTTTCTTAAGATGTTTTGATCTTGGTAACGAGTACTCGTATTCGGTAAACCCCAATTATTTCCAGAAACACCATTGTAGCAAGTTGCCATGTAGAAAAGTGCACGAGCGGCATCTCCTTTATGCTCATCGCGTGGTTCAAACACCACTTTGCCATTTGCATTCAATCCAAATTTACAACCTAAATACGTGGCACTTGGAGTAACAACTTCGCCCAATGGATAATCCAAACGAACCTGATTTGCATTTTCAAACTCTGCAGGGAAAAGGTGATGTTGGTCGTTGTATTCTGGTTTTTCAGGATTGTCGGCAGGATTCGTCGGCATCCAAGCGTGGCAGTATGTATGCTCGCGGCTCAATACCGACCAGTCGTAAGGTTCAGAATATATGTATTGCAATCCAGAATAAACACAGGTCACAACTCGTTGCCCATTTGCAGTATCGCGCCCTTCAAAATTCCGAAGAATAGTTTCGTCATAATTGCCATAAAAAATGGACGTATGAGGATTTATCAATGAATGTAAATCGTTTACAAACGTTGCATTGGCAGTGTTAATTCCCGAATACAATGAACCTGCGTTGTTTGTTGCCGAGGTAACATTTGCATTAAGCGCAGAACTTGTCAAATAATTTCGAACTGCACCTGCGCCATTAAACGAATACACAGCAAAATAATAGGATGTATTTTCTACAACATCCGATGAACTGAAAGTTCCTGCGCTCCCAACATACACAACTTTTCCATCGCCCATTGGATCGCCTTTTCCGTATGTGGTTCCATCAACAGGCAAACCTGCTGGAGTAGCACCTACTTTGCGAACAACTAAATAACCATCGGCCCCAGAAGCAGCTGTTAAATTTGCAGAATAACGATAGCTTTTAATATTAGAAAATGTTAGGGCAGAAGCAATAGCAGTTGGTTCGGAAGCAAAAGAACCACCTACACAATTTAATACAATGGAATAATTCGATTCATCGGCGTCATTACTGACAATATTCATAGTAGCGAAACGAGTTCCGTCAGCGCTTGGATTGAATGTTACATTAAGTACTTGATTAGAAGCTCCATTTACAGTAAAAGGAGCTGTTGGAGATGATACACTGTAATCGCTAGCATTAGCGCCTGTAAAAGTTACAGCTGAAACATCAAGCGCTTCAGCCGCACCTTGGTTTTCAATAGTAAAAGCAATATTTGCAGGTGTTCCAGATGGCGAAGCAATTGCAACAGCTGAACCGCCGTTAAATATAGTATTGCCATTTTGCTTTACATTGATTTCGCGGTTTGTTTGTGCGCCAAGTGTCGCATTGATTTCATCCAAACCAATATTACATCCTGAAACTTTTGTGTCAAAGTAGAAACGAACATAACGGCTTGCAGAGGCAGGAGATACTGTATATGATTCATACGTGTTTGAATTCAATGTTGTGTAGGTAGCCAAATCGGTCCAAGTTGAACCATTAGTTGATTCTTGTACTTTGAATGAACCACTCCAGCTTGTAGGTCCTCCTCCAATCCATCCTTTGATATAATAACTTAACGTTCCAATAGGATCAGCTGTTTGAATTTGAACATACTCACCTTGTAAATCGATTTTGCCGGCAAGTCCCGATTGCCCTACTGCGTATGTAAATGTTCCTGCAATGTTAGTTGTCCAGCCAGTTGGTAAACTTGCCTGTCCACTAAATGTGTCAAAATTGAAAGAGCTAGGTAAAGCTGCTTGTGAAAAGCCCTGTAGTGAAATGATGAGAGCGGTTAATGAAATTAGAATTTTTTTCATGTTTGATTTTGAATCGATATTGGCATTGTTTATATCCACTAAAACTTTAGCGGGAATTAAAGGTAGAATTTAATCTTAGTGCTTTCAATTAAAATTAACGGATGCTAATTTTCTTGACACTGTTTGTTTGGTCTTGATTAACAATATTCACGTAATAGATTCCATTGGGGAATTTATCAACGTTAATAGATGTTGTCAAATCCGACATTTCTGGATTATTGATCGAATAAACAACTTGCCCAATCAAATTGCATAATTGAATAGATGCAATTTTTTTGCTTGAACGAATATTCACTTGATTACCCCAAACAGGATTAGGAAAAACAGTTAGTTCTTCATTCTTAAAATCAAGAGTATTCAAAATGGTACTTGGTGTCAAGGAAACCTCATCAATACCAACATTGCAACCTAAAATTTTCGTGTCAAAGAAGAAACGTAAAAAGCGGCTTTCGTTTGAGGGCGAGAGCTTAAATAACTCATAAGCAGTCGTGCTCATTGAAGTATAAGAAGCTAAATCAACCCAAGTTAAGGTATCAATGGATTCTTGAACTTTGAAAGTCCCCGTCCAGGCTGTTGGGCCTCCACCAATCCATCCTTTCATATAGAAGCTAAGCGTGTCAATTGGTTCAGATGTTCCAATTTTTATAAACTCTCCAGTAATATCTAGTTTACCTGCTAAGCCAGCTTGACCAACTGCATAGGTGAAGTTTCCGGAAATATTACTTGTCCAGCCATCAGGTAATGAATCAACTGATGTGAAGTTCTCGAAATTATAAAAGATTGGTAAAATTGCTTGTGAATAGCTGTTTAATGAAATGATTGCAGCAATGGCAATGAAGTATAGTTTTTTCATGGAGTTCATTATTTGCAAATATTCAATAAAAAATTAAAATGAGACCTTCAATCCAAGATTAAAACGGCGGCCTTGAGAAATATAAGCGGTTGATGTAGATGCATCGAAGTTCGCTCCGTTAATTCCATCGGTAATATAAATACGATCAAGAATGTTAAT
Source organism: Bacteroidia bacterium (assembly GCA_964201695.1). Taxonomy (GTDB): domain Bacteria; phylum Bacteroidota; class Bacteroidia; order M30B66; family M30B66; genus CALQRR01. The sequence continues at coordinate 3,903 of CAXNGM010000141.1, forward strand.
GATGCTCGCATTCAATGTGAAGTTCATTTTTGCAAACTTGAAATTGTAACCTGTATATAAATCCAAGAAGAAATACGAAGGCATTCTCCAAGATTCACGATTGCTATTATCCCGAACTACATTGCCCGAACCGTCCAATACAGGAATCAAGGTCAAAGGATCTAAGTTCGCATAATTCTTATCGAAATACGTCAAGCGGGTTTTGATGTAAAATCCTTTAAAAGGTTCGTAACGCAAACCACCAGCAAGTTGAATCTGCGCAGCATCGCCCACGTGCACATTGTTTGCTTGTATGTTCAGTGTATCTGCAATATCACCGTTGTTGTCGAAAAGATAAGCGCTTCCGCCTTTCTGGTATCTCCAATCACCCCAAGAAGCAATTCCTTCGTACTCGAGGTTCTTAATAAGAATGCCCGTAAAATCCAATTCAAATCCTGCGTGCACTGTATTCAAGCCTTGCAATTGATAGCTGTATTGGTCGCCTTGGTATGTGATATTCGCAAACGATTGTGGTGGCTTGTTTTCCCAAAAAGTGTAATACCCGTTTATATTAGCTGCAAATTTTTTGCGTTTGTATCCATAGCCCAATTCGCCGGCATAAACACGTTGTTGTTTGGCATCTGGAAATGAAATGTTGGAGGTATTGGTATAAAACAAGGAATAACGCGGAGCAATAGATAATATACCTGCATTGGCAAACACATTCATATACTCATTGATGTTGTAATTCATCCCAGTTTTAAAAGTATACCCTGGAAACCACTTAAATTCATTGGTATTGTAGCGTGCTTCAGGAGAATCGGCAGTGTATCTTATTCCATTAAATGTCGCTTGCTCACCGGGATTTAAAATTTCAGCTTTAATTACACCTCCTTGCGAAAAATAATTTAAAGTATCCCCCCAACCTAGTGCCTCGGTGAATGTAGAGTCGTTTACAATAATATCTTTCTTCCTGAAATAATCTTCACGTTTAAATCCAGTATAAGAAAATGATCCCGTTACAAAAAAGCTGAAATAGCCTTTGTTCCATTCTGCTTGTAAAAACGATCCTGCCCATCGAACAATGCCGTCATTGTTATAATTTACTTTATCACCCTCGCGCTTTACACGATACGAAAAGTTCGGGTCGCCTGGCGCTAATGGTCTTGGATCTAACTGATTGGAAGCATTCACCATATAATCGCCACCAAACAAATTATCCACTTTCTGGTAATGAGAACCGCGGTAACTTCGTATATCAATACCACCTAACAATGAAAATCCTTTATCATTTTTATAATCCAAGGTCGACATTAAACCCGTCCACATGTGATTGTTTACAGAAGTACGGATGAACTGATTGGATTTTGTTTCGGTGTCGCTGTATACTTTATCGATGGTAGTTGAATTGGAATTGTACACCGAAGTGAAATTGTATTGTCCAGTCAAACTATCACGAGGAAAAGCCGATGAGCTGAATGCATTTCCACCACCACGTCCAACAGATAAATAAGCCACTGTTGATAAAGTCAGTTTTGGCTTGATGGAATAAAAATGACTTAAGTTAATTTGCGGTTTATGGTAATAATTGGTGTTCGGATTCAATGCATTTTGATTCCCGTTTTCATCGGTGTAATTTCCCCAACCTGGATTATAGCGTGGTCCACGTGGACCTTGATAAGCCGTTGTGTAATTGCTGAAAGTAGCTGATGAGGTTGATAAATTGGGTGTGTTATTCAAAACGGAATCAACGTTTACTCCTAATTTTTCAGCTAATTCACGACTGTATATGGCAACAGGAACACGCGATTGTCTTTGTCCATGAACTTGAGGAGCACCATTCACACTCAAGGAAACCAAATGTTTCCCTGCCTGTTTCTGCACTTTGATAAAGTAGGACCAAGCTTCGAAAAATGTTTGGTCGGTCCAACCATTACCTTTTTTATAACTACCCGCACCCACAATTCCCCATCCGTTTTTCATGCGGCCAGTATTGAAACCTGCTGATGTTTTAATCATGGCGTTGTTACCCACTTCCTGCTTGACGAAAATATTTTTCTTGGCTTCAATTCCTTTGGTAATAATATTAATTGTACCACCAACCGACTGAATTGCCAATTTGGAAGCACCCAAACCTCTTTGCACTTGCATGCTTCGTGTAATGTCTGATAATCCGTCCCAGTTGCTCCAATACACCTGGCCGTTTTCCATGTCGTTTACTGGAACACCGTCTACCATAACCGAAACATTTCGTTGATCGAAACCACGAATGTTAACACGAGAATCGCCCATTCCTCCACCTTGTTCGGTCGCATATACACCGGGTGTAGAATTTAACAACATGGGTAAATCGCGGGAAGCACTTTCTTCTTGAATTTTTTGCGCCGTTAGATTCGAAAACGCGATGGGAGTTTCACGACTACGGGCCACATCAGCAAAAATTTCAACCTCTTTCATATCGGTCGA
>CAXNGM010000142.1:0-6292 GCA_964201695.1 Bacteroidia bacterium
TACCGAAGCCATTTCAATTTTGGAAAGAAGCGGTAAGAAATTCGAGTTCCAAGTGAAATGGGGAGTTGATCTTCAGAGTGAACACGAGCGTTATTTGGTTGAAAAGCACTTCAAAAAGCCAGTAATCTTAACCAATTATCCAAAAGACATCAAAGCTTTTTACATGAAGCAAGATGAGGACGGGAAAACGGTTCGTGCAATGGACGTTCTATTTCCTGGCATTGGAGAAATTATTGGCGGTTCGCAACGCGAGGAAAATTACGAGAAATTAAGCCGTCGTATTGATGAAATGGGTATTCACCGTGAAAGTCTTTGGTGGTACTTAGAAACTCGTCAATATGGAACCGTTCCACACAGTGGATTTGGTTTAGGATTCGAACGTTTGATTTTGTTTGTTACAGGAATGGGAAATATTCGTGATGTAATTCCTTTTCCGAGAACACCTAAAAACCTAGAGTTTTAAATTATTCCGATAGAACAAACCGAACATTGCAAGCCATCATTTCGGTGCGCATTTCGGTACAAATTCCATAACGGTAAACAAATACATTCTTTTTCCCATCGGGTTGAATCAATTCGTATTCGCCTTCTCGGAGATTTTTTATTGGAACAAATGCGCCCAAACGCTCCGAAAAAAGTTCCTTCATTCCAAGTGGTTCGTGGTGATATAATCGTCCAACACTAAATGGAATCTGGGTTATAATTTGGTTTTTTTGTCCTGCATCGTTGGTGAGAATGTATCCTCCATTTGTTTTTTGCAAACTGATTTGTTCATTCACATGGTTATTTACTTTCTTGAAAGACGAGGCACTTTCTAATCCAGAAGCAGAATAATTCACTTGAATAAGTGACAATACATCTGTAAAAGGAAAATGGATATTGGTTTCAAGGCGGATTTTAAATGACTTATCCGAGGCTCGAGTTAGCTGAGCATGCAAAGTTCCGCGATTACTCCCGCTCACATAAACGGTATATGTTAGATTTTGTGTGTATTCTCCAGCTACTTTCCTATTCGGTGATTTGAAAGAAGATGAAAGCAAGACAATAATTATCAATGCAATGAGTGATAATTTGAATACTGATTTGCTTGTGTTTGATAGCGAAAAATTCATAAATAAGGGATACGCAAATACATTACAAAAAGATTCCTTGAAATTAAATTGAAATGGATAACATAAAACGGACTCAAGAATTTTACATACAATGAAACAACATATAAACTGAAGCGTTTGAAAAAATGAATCAAGAATAGCCCATGATTCTGAAACAGCCGAACCCAATTTTTATTAAAATTCATTAACATTGCAGTACGATGCTCAAGCAAGGTTTACAACAAAAACTCTTACAAAAACTTTCTCCCCAACAAATTCAATTGATGAAATTGTTGCAGGTTCCAACCGTTGCATTGGAACAGCGGATAAAGGAAGAACTCGAGATTAATCCTGCGCTTGAAGAAGGCGCCGACAAAGACGATTCTTCGGATGAACCCAATACGGACGATCCATTTGGCGATTCGAATGATGGTGAGGAAGAAGCGCATGCTGATCAAAACCGAGAAGATTTCGACTTAAGTGCTTATATCGATGATGACGAAACGCCTGCTTACAAAATGGCGGCGAACAATTACAGTCCCGACGATGAACGCAAGGAAATTCCATTTGCTGGTGGACAAGGATTTCAAGAACAGCTAATCAGCCAACTTGCGCTTCGAAATATTAAAGCAGAAGAATTCCCCATTGCAGAATACCTTATTGGAAACATCGACGAAGATGGATATTTACGAAGAGACATCAGTTCTATTGTTGATGACTTGGCTTTTTCACAAAACATTCTGACATCCGAAGAACATGTGATTCGATTATTGAAAGAAGTTCAGGAATTGGATCCTCCGGGAATTGGAGCAAGAGATTTACAAGAGTGTTTACTCATTCAGTTGCGCCGGAAAGAATATCAAACCGTTGAATTAAAAACCGCAGCGGTAATTTTACGTGATTGCATGGAAGAAATTTCGCGCAAGCATTCCGATAAGATTGCTAAAAAACTGGAGCTAACTGACGATGAATTAAAAGCTGCAATCAAAGAAATTCTGAGACTCAACCCAAGACCAGGAAATTCTCAAAGCGAATCTGCGAAAAGCACACAACACATCATTCCAGACTTTATACTTACTAACAATGAAGGTGTTTTGGAGCTTCAACTCAATTCAAGAAACGCGCCTGACTTAAAAATTAGTAAGACCTACCAAGAAATGCTGGTTCATTACAGCAAATCTCAAAAAAATTCAAGCAAAGAACAACGCGATGCAGTAGTATTTGTAAAGCAAAAGATTGATTCGGCACGCTGGTTCATTGATGCGATAAAGCAAAGGCAACAAACGTTAATGCTTACCATGCAGACCATTTTGGAATATCAGTATGATTATTTTTCAACTGCTGATGAAACCAAACTTCGTCCAATGATTTTGAAAGACATTGCTGAAAAGGTGTTCATGGATATTTCAACGATCTCACGAGTTGCAAACAGCAAGTATATTCAAACATCCTTTGGTACATTTTTACTTAAATCGTTCTTCTCCGAATCTTTGTCAACCGATACCGGCGAAGAAGTTTCGACACGTGAGGTGAAGAAAATTCTTGAAGAATGTGTCGCTGCCGAAGACAAACACAATCCAGTTACCGACGATAAACTTGCGCAAGTATTAAGGCAAAAAGGATATAACATTGCTCGTAGAACGGTTGCAAAATACCGCGAGCAGCTGAACATTCCCGTTGCACGAATGCGCAAAGAACTTTAATTTTTATTGGTGTAAATTGATGAATTCCGCTTCCGAAGAAAAGAAACTGAGCTTCCTTGCCTTAGGCGATTCGTACACTATTGGTGAGGCTGTTCCTGAGAACGAATGTTGGCCAATGCAATTGGTTGAAATGTTGAATGATGCAGGAAAACCATTTAGCAAGCCACAGATAATCGCAACAACGGGTTGGACGAGCGATGAGTTAATCGCCGCCATAAAAATTGAAAACCCGCAAGGGCCATTCGATCTTGTTTCTTTACTTATCGGTGTTAACAATCAATACAGAGGATATTCAAAAGAAGTATATGCCAATGAATTTGAAGATTTATTGAGTCAAGCCATTGATTTTGCGGGCAAAATAACAAATCATGTTGTAGTAGTTTCAATTCCCGATTGGGGCGCAACGCCATTTGCAAAAGATCGAAATTGTGAGGAAATAGCTAAAGAAATTGATGAATACAATACCATTAACCGGGAAATAAGTTTGCAGAAAGGCGTTCATTACGTTGACATTACTCCTGGTTCACGTTTATCACTTTCCGATTATTCTTTAGTAACAACCGATGAACTTCACCCTTCAGGAAAAGAATATATGAAATGGACCGAGAAGATTTACAAGATTGTAGCTCCCATTTATTAAAAATTTATTCCAAATGCCTGATGGCTTGCTGCATGTTTTTAACTTGTTCATAGTTATAAATAAAAGCTGCGATTTTCAGTTCCGACAAGGCGTCTAGTGAATGCGATGTTGATCTTAAAACTCGTCCACATTCGTTTTGCGTGTAGGCGCATACCCTGGGGGTTCCGTTTACACGCGGAGCACCGAACCGCCAATTTTTCGTAGGTGATGTTAGCGGTTCGGTTTTCTTATGGCAACTATTGAAATTTAACCAACTTAATGGTTTGCGATTGTCCTTTACTATACAATTTAGCAAAGTAAGAACCTGGTATTAAAATACTAATATCCATGTCAAAGTTTTGAGCATTGACCTCTTTTGACAAGACTTCCTCACCTAATACATTAAATAATGTGATTTTTTCAATTGTATTTGCTGATTTAAAATTTACAAAATCTGTTGCTGGATTAGGATAGACTTGCGTTAAATTATTTTGGTCATTTTCATTTATTGAAGCCGGAAGACAATCATTTACGTTTGTGTTTAATCGAACAAAAGTAGCCATAGATTGGGAAGTAACTATTTGATAAATGTTTCCTTCACAACTAAATGTAACAGAACCTAAAGCAAAACCTGGATTATTATCAATTAAATTATTATCAATTGTTAGAATGTCATTCTGAAACGTATAGCCATCTATTCCTGGTATATGGTTGCCATCGGCAGCTTCATAAGTATTATACAAAGAATCACAATTGCCGCTCGTACAATAATACGTATATATGAGGCCATCTTCATATATTTTAAGCGTATTTGAAAATCCGGTCTGCGACCATTTACCTTCAATTGAGTTAGTTTGAGTAAAAGCAGTACTTGAAATAAGCAATGCTCCAATAAATGTAATTAGCTTTTTCATAGTTGTTGTTTTAAGTTTATGTTATTTTGAATTGTCCAAACGTATACAAAGTTGATAAAGAAGGTACCACGTCTGGGCGTGATTATCAAATTCACTAGGCGTGAAAATGCTTTTAAAAGTACTGATTATCAGCGATTAGATATTTTTATTGCCTTGAGCAGTAGGCCAATTTTCATATATTTTGATTCCGGCACATCAAACACCACATACATTCGCCGAAGAGAAGAGCCAACACCATCGGACGAGAGAAAAACCTTTTCGGAGAGCTCTTTATTTGAAATGACCGGGTTTACCAGAAGAACATTCAGGACAGCCCAATCGGTTTCATTCATTTTTTTCTGAATATGCGCCTCCAATTTGTCTCTGTTTAATTCGAAGGAACTAACGGCTTGTTTTTGATCTTCGATTCCGTTTGTTTTAAGTTGATCAATTTCTTCCAAAAGCAACGATCTTTCCTTAATGTTTGCTTTTGTTCTTTTTCTGAAGTATCCGATCACCAGCGTTAATGTAATAAGAAACATCAGCGCAATTGCGAACATTTTTTTAAGATAAATTAATTCTGTTTTTACTTGGACGCGTTCATTTTCAATTTTTTGCTGAAGTATTTTATTGTCGAAATCGCTTTGTACAGTTTCGCTGATGATGGAGAATCTTTCGCGTTCAAGGTTGATTGAGTCGTTGCAGAGGGTGAAAAGTTCCAGCATCTCAAATGCTTTTGCGTCCTTTCGTTCCGATTTATAAAGTATATAGAGTAATCGAGCCGCATTTGCTTTGGTTTGGATGGATGTAGCTAACTTTAAAAGTTGAGCAACCCGCTCCTTTTGTTCAGCTGAAATGCTGAGACCATGTTTAAATTGGAAATCAAGTTTATCGATGAGAGCCTCCAGTATGGAATTATCATTTCCCAATTCCTCTGTTTTTTTTAAACCCAAATCAAGAAAGTACGATGCACTGTCTAATTTTTGTTCTCGCTCAAAAATGGAAGCAGCAATGAGATAGGCATGCGCAGATGAATTGGAATTAGCCTCATCTAAAAGCATTGGAATTGCCTGGTTTATTGCTGCTTTGGCTTGACTAATTTCACCGAGTTTGAAATGTATTTGCCCAAGGTTGAGCCATATGTTTCCAATAGCTTTGTTTCCTTTCACTTGCTTGTAAAGCGAAAGAGCTTTTACCATATACAATTTGGCAATTTCATACAAACCCACATCCAGATAAATCAGTCCGAGGTTGTTATTAGCATCAGCCTGATAAAGGAGTTCCTTATTGAGTGTCTCGAAGATGGATAGAGCCTGCTGAAAGCGATTAACTGCTTCTCTAAATTGGTCAGCATCTCTAAGTGCGTTGCCATGATTGATGTACAACTTGCCAAGTAGCGTCGAGTCGTTTAACTGTTCGGCTATTTCAATTGATTCTTCAATATAAAATAATGAACTATCTGGCTTACCAAGAAGGCTATTAATTATGGCCATTTCATTGAAGGCCTTGATGGTTTGGCGTAAATTTTTATATTTTTTTGCCAGGTTTAGATGCTCCTTTGCTACAGGAGCCGAAACGGAGGGTTTGTCGAAAGTGTTTTTAAGGTAAAATTGGTTAATCGCATCAAAGCGATCTTCGATGCTTTGTTTGGGATTTTGCCAGATCGTTCTTAGCGAGTCGAGATTGGTTTGTGATTTTAATGTCGAGATCAACAAGAAATTCATCAACCCCAAAATAGCAAGACATCTCATCATCATTTTATAGTCAATCTATTTGTTTTTATTGACAGAGCAAATATAGGTATGTTCGCCATGTTTAATGGAGCGTGCGCTAAAACAAAAGGAACAAATAGAATTGCTGTTAATGCTTTAAAAAGCAAGTTTTTAATTATCCTGTTTTGATTATTTTTAGTAGTTTTTTCTCTGAGCAATTGGATTGAAAGCTTGCCCTTAAATTATTTATCGGCTTAAGATTTGTTTTTTTAAT
>CAXNGM010000143.1:0-6268 GCA_964201695.1 Bacteroidia bacterium
AATCGTTTTATAGATCGGAAATTTGATGAACAAAACGAACGTACAGCCAACCGTGAAATTCCCGCAGGCATAATATCATCGAATGCAGCATTGATTTTTGTAATCGGCATGTCTGTTTTATTTGTTGCAACAACCTGGTTTATCAATCCACTTTGTTTCTTCTTATCGCCCGTTGCACTCAGCGTAATCTTAGGATATAGTTTAACAAAGCGATTCACATGGTTGTGCCACCTCATCCTTGGACTTGGACTTTCCCTCGCTCCTATCGGTGCATTTTTAGCGGTTACTGGCGTATTTGAATTTTTGCCTTTGCTGTTTTCGTTCGCCGTTTTATTTTGGACTGCCGGTTTCGATATCATTTATGCTTTGCAAGACGAAGCATTCGATCGCTCTCAAAATTTGTTTAGCATTCCGGTTTGGCTGGGAACCAAAAAAGCCCTGGCATTGTCAACAGTTTTGCATTTTTTCACAGCTGCATTTATAATATCAGCAGGCATTCTTGGATCATTCGGACTCTTTTTTTGGGTTGGAGCGGCAATCTTTCTTTCGCTTTTGGTGTATCAACACAGTATCGTAAAACACGACGATTTAAGCAGAGTAAACCTCGCTTTTGGAACAACTAATGGCATTGCAAGTGTTGCCTTTGCAACCTGCTTCTTGGTGGATTATTTTATCTGATTGTTGTTTGGGTATAATTACCCCAACAAGAAACTTTGGGCTTCATTTTTTATAAAAGAGCAATTTGGTACTGGCTTTATTGACTAAATTTCACATTTCACTATTTTCCTTTTTCGAAAATAAATTTCGTCCATGTGTGGGATATTAAATTATCGATTCGCAGTCAGAGGCCTCTTAACATTTTTTATCCTACGTCAGAGTTTGTATGCTTTTAGTAACTGTCTATTTACTTGATATCAATAATTAATTTTTGACCAAGTCCAATTTCTATTATCTTGAAAAGAGTAGAAAGTTCTGGTTCAATTAAGTCATTTTCCAATCGTGAGATATAAGTTTTACTCGTTCCGCTTACTTCAGCTAATTGGTTTTGAGTCATTCCTTTTTGCCTTCTAAAACCTTTTATGATTTTCCCAAAATAATATCTGTTGCTTGATTTGTTGTTTGGCTTACTATTTTCAAAGAGGACTTCAGGGCTCATCTCAAATGGATACACTAATTCGTTTCCATCAAAATCCAATAAACTAATTTTGACATTATCCCAAGATAAAGTTCGATTCCGCAACGTTACTTTCTTAAATTCTCTTTGATCAGTCAAGATGAACTCAGGATCGCCTTTTTTTACTTTTAGCTTTTTAAATAATTCAGAGAAATCTACTACTCTTGATTCTCCATTGTTGAATACACAAGTAAGATTGAATCCATTAATAGATTCAATCTTCAAAATTCGAGGCACCTTAATTGTATTTTTCATTTTTTGAGTCTTGGATTCAATCGAAAAAAATTATCAAGAAGAACAATCAATATTCTAGGATGATTCGCCCATTCTATTACTTTTCGATATTGACTTGAAGGAAGTGATCCCTGATATGTAGCTAACGATGGAATTTCTAATAAAATTTCATGTTCAGCATAAATAGCATGAAAGTGAGGAGGAGGATGTTCGCCTCCTTAAATATCAATTTTTATCGACTGTATTTTATGAATGGTTGGCATCAAAGTCATTTCTAATTCACCAAAGCAAGTTACCAAATATGGTAACACAAAATACTCATTGCCTAAATTTTAATTTCTTTAAATGTATACCTGTTAAGAAGATGGTATTTGAACATATACCCAATTTACCATTAGTCGAAATCGAAGGGAATTAATCACTTAGGAAACGCACCCAGAAACCGACGTGTTAAAAGTTTTAATTTTGGAATGGAACTAATGTTCTTAAATATCACAACGGAAGTTTGTTTTCCAAAGTCTATTTAATAAATATTTTCAAATACTTTATTTTCATTCAATTGCTTCTTGATACCTTGCCGCTTTCCTCTTACTTTAGCGCTAGAATTCCAATCGAATGAAAATTTCCTACAACTGGCTCCAACGCTACATTTCTCCTATTCCAACTATCGAAGAAACTTCCCAAAGGCTTACCGCTTCTGGTCTTGAAGTGGAGGGCATCGAGCTTTTCGAAAGTCACAAAGGGGGCCTCAAAGGACTTGTTGTTGGCGAAGTAATCACCTGCATTCAACATCCCAATGCCGATCGTTTGCGATTAACAACGGTGAATATTGGAACAGATGATCTTCTTTCAATTGTATGCGGGGCACCCAATGTGGCTGCCGGACAAAAAGTGATTGTTGCCACTATTGGAACAACTTTGTATCCTTCGAGTGGAGAATCTTTCATTATCAAGGAAAGTAAAATCCGGGGCGAACTTTCACAGGGAATGCTCTGTGCAGAAGATGAAATTGGCTTAGGCGAAAGTCATGCTGGAATCCTGGTTTTAGCTGCTGAAACAAAAATTGGAACTCCGGTTTCCAAATTGTATAACGTGGTTAATGATCAGGTTTTAGAAATCGGATTAACACCCAATCGCTCCGATGCCATGTCGCATTTTGGAGTTGCCCGCGATCTTGCCGCTACATTATATACTCAAGATTCATATTCATTAAACTTCCCAGAAAGTGCGATTCATTTGAATGTTGGGAAAAGTCCCATTGAAGTTCATGTTGAAAATACAGAAGCAGTTACCCGTTATTCGGGCGTTTGCATCAAAGGCATCGAAGTAAAACCAAGTCCTGAATGGCTTCAAAATTCATTGAAATCCATTGGACTTAAGTCGATAAACAACATTGTAGATGCTACCAATTTCGTGATGCATGAATTAGGGCAGCCTCTGCATGCTTTTGATAAAGACAAAATTAAGGGTAATAAAATCATCTTAAAAACCTGTAAGGAAGGAACGGCATTCCAAACACTTGATGGTCAAGAGCGTAAATTGGGCGCAAATGATTTGATGATTTGCGATACCGAAAAGCCCTTGTGTATTGCAGGTGTTTTTGGCGGATTGCATTCGGGAGTTACCGATAAAACGACATCGATATTTCTTGAATCTGCTTCGTTCAATGCTGTGTGGGTTCGAAAAACATCGCGTGCTTTGGGAATAAAAACTGATTCTTCGTTCCGTTTCGAACGTGGCGCCGATCCTGAAATGCCGGTTGTGGCTTTGGAACGTTTAGCCGGTTTAATCATTGAACTTGCTGGTGGTGAAATCGAAGGAGGTTTAATTGATATCTATCCCGAACCTGTTGAATGGGCTGCAGTTGAATTGAAATGGGAAAGTCTAGACCGCTTGGTGGGCGAAGTAATTCCAAGAGAACACATCATTTCCATATTAGAAAAATTAGGAATCCGCATTGAAACGGAGAATAGCAAAGGACTGAAATTGAGCATTCCTCCTTTCAAAGTAGATGTAAAAACACCTGCGGATGTTACGGAGGAAATATTGCGTATTTTTGGATACAACACCATCGCCATTCCCAATCAGGTGAGAGCTTCCGTTTCCATTGCAGAAAAACCAGATGCTTGGAAAGTGAAAAATCACCTGAGCGACCATTTGTGCAGCATTGGTTTTACTGAGATTCTCAACAACTCCCTTACAGCGAGCAATACAAGTAAATTCATTTCGGATTCTTTAGGCGAAGCAGTTGAGATTCTAAATCCCTTGAGTTCAGAATTGAGCATCATGCGACAGAGTTTGCTTTTTGGCGTATGTGAAACAATTGCCTGGAATCGAAATCGTCAGCAAGCCGATTTAGCACTTTTCGAATGGGGAAAGACCTATTTTAAAACTGAGAAGGGATATCAGGAAAATCAACAATTCATGTTGGCTGTATCGGGCAAAGCCAATGCTGAAAGCTGGCACGAAAAACAAAAGCCCTCAGGTTATTTCCATTTAAAAGGCAGTTTAGAAAGTATTTTTCGGATGTTGGGCATTGATCCTTTAAGCATCGAAATATCGCCTATAGAAGATCCTGCATTTGAGCAAGCTTTTCAATTCACCCTAAAGAAATCTACGTTGGCAATTGTTGGCTGCGTTAACAAAGAATTACGAAAGTCATTTGGAATCGACGATGAAGTTTGGATTGCTGATTGTTCTTGGAATTCACTATTTGCAATCTATAGCAAATTCAAACTTCAGTATGCAGAAGTCCCTAAGTTTCCAACTGTTCGAAGAGATTTATCCATGCTCATTGATTCTCAAACGGGATTCGATAAAATCGTTTCTATTGCTCGAGGCACTGAACGTAAATTACTACGTGATATTGATTTGTTTGATGTGTATCAAGGAGATAAATTACCTGCTGGGAAAAAATCCTATGCTGTTTCTTTCACCTTTCTTGATGAAGAACAGACCCTGACCGATAAGCAAATCGACAAAACCATGGAACGTTTAATTAAAGCGTATCAAGAGCAATTGGGGGCCGAACTTAGAGGATGATTAATCTTTAAGAATTCGAAAGCTCTTTTGATTTTGACCATCTGAGAAAACAACTTGATACATTCCGTTTGCTAAATCTTCAATATCCAAAATTGTTGGCGATTGACATCGATTAATTTGCATGATCAATTTCCCTGTAGAAGAAAAAACCTGCACATCAATTTTTGTTGAATTGTCGGATGTTATTGTCAATTGGGTGTTTGCTGGATTTGGAAATACCTGAAGACTTTGAAAAGATGTTTCAAAAATTGCATTGGGTTGAAGTTGAACTACAATGGCATTTGTATCTGAGCTGCATTCTCCAGAAGCGATTAATTGAACTACATACGAGTTGTTGCTTCCGTCATATATATGTATCGGATTTTCTTCATTGCTCATTTGACCATCACCGAAATCCCAAGAGAATTGATTTGAGTTTTCAGATGTTGATGTGAAATTGACGGAGTTCCCTTGCGAATTGTATGTAAAAGATGACTGAGCATCCCAGCGATTTATATTCCAAGTACTCAAACTATCGAATACCGTATTGGATGCAATTTGCTGAAGAAATGTTGCTTGAGATGCTGGTATTCCGGCAGTGTAGGAAAGTCCAACGGGATTCTTTTCCAATATCGTTGCATAAAACACACATGCTGCTAGGTATGAACCCGCCAAACTCGGATGTGAATTATCGGAGGACCATAGATTGATTGAAGAATCTGCCGCCCAACTTGCTTTCCAGGCCATTCCAACTGGCGACATTAATGCTTCGTTCTCATCGGCCATTTGCTTGTACGCCCATCGAAGACGATCGTTCATGCCTTCGAACGAACATAATGGTGGATAATTGGGACAATTTTGGGCATCACCGTATTTTCTACCCCAAGTCATATAGAATACCGTTTTTGCGCAAGTCGATCCTAAATGAATGAGTGAATCGAGTTGTTTTGCATATGGAAATGTTTGGGTTTCCACTTGAGTTGGTGGGAAAGACGGCTCTTGACTTTGCGCCTGAAGAATGACGAAATCGTTGGTAGTGAGCGCTAGTTTTTGAAGTGTAACCGCATTACTCATATGATTTGCAAATGTATATCCTCCGGGAGTATTTGAATCCATGATGAGCGAGTCGCCACCACTTAAAGCCAATTGTCTCAATAACGAAGGCAAATCATTCACATAAGTATAGCTGTTTCCAATCCAGAGAACACGTTTCGCATTGCTTTGAGAAAAGACTAGCGATGGGAAAAGGAAAAATAAACTAAAAACGAAATTCTTCATCATGAGTATTTATCTGGCTGGTCGAGCAAACATAAAAACATCCTCCTTGGTAATTTCCTGTTCACATAGAATAATTAATCGTTCAATTACATTTCGAAACTCGCGAATATTTCCTGTCCATGGCTGCGATTGAAGTTCTTGCATAGCCTCCGGACTAATCCTTTTCAAAGGCATTCCATATTCAGCGCAAATGATTGAAAGAAAATAGTTTGCTAAAAGAGGAATATCATCAATACGTTCATTTAACGCAGGAACCTGAATAATGATAACGCTTAATCGATGGTATAAATCCTCACGGAAATTGCCTTTTGAAATTTCTTCTTGGAGATTTTTATTGGTTGCAGCCACAATTCGAACATCCACTTGAATCTCCTTTTCGCCACCAACACGGGTAATTTTATTTTCTTGCAAAGCACGAAGCACTTTGGCCTGAGCCGACAAACTCATATCCCCAATTTCATCAAGGAATAAAGTTCCACCATCCGCCAATTCAAATTGACCTTTCCGTTGTTTAATGGCACTGGTAAATGCACCTTTTTCATGTCCAAACAGTTCACTTTC
>CAXNGM010000144.1:0-6266 GCA_964201695.1 Bacteroidia bacterium
CTTCATATTCAACGCCCAGAAAAATCCGAACAAGGCACCACCCAAATGTGCTAAATGTCCGCCTTCATTCCCACTTCGTATCGAGATCAAATCGAGCAAAACAAAGATCAACGCCATCCATTGTAATTTCAATTTGAAGACGCCAAACAACATCACCTCATCTTGCGGCCGATAGGTGCAAATGGCAATTAAAACACCCATTACTGCAGCCGACGCGCCAACAGCAGAATAGGAATGCGCATTTTCCGAAAACAAGGGAAACAGATTAACCGAAAGTAAAAACATCAGCGCTCCAGCAAATCCACTCACAAAATACACATTGAGAAATCGCTTGTCATCAAATCGTTGGTTAAACAACTGATACGTGAAATACAAGGTCATCATGTTAAAGAGGATGTGCGGCAATTCAAAATGAACAAACAGGTGAGTAATGAGTGTCCAAGGTTTGGAAAGTAACTGAATGAAATCACCAGATAGACCCAGCTGTTTCATAATGAAATCGTCGGGGTCTGGGGAGGGCATGTTCATTAAATGCAATACCGAAAGCGGTATAGACAGCAATACAAACACCGCAACATTGATAATGATTAATCGAACGCCTGCGCCCGCATTTAACCAAAGCAATTTAAGTTGACTCATGGATGGAAAACGTTGCGCTTGCGATCTTGTTTCTTCCAGAGTAAAATTAAAATGATTCCGAATAACATCCCACCCAAATGTGCAAAATGTGCCACTTTATCGTCCACGTTGTTGCGTAAACCTGAGAATAATTCAATTGCCCCAAACACCATAACAAAATACTTAGCCTTCATAGGTATTGGAGGAATCAGCATCATAATCATCACATTCGGGAAAATCATCCCAAATGCGAGAAGCAAACCATATAAACCTCCCGAAGCACCAACATTCACTGTGTTTTTCCGCCCTTCCGAAATTAAATAAACATATTCATGAGATTGAGAAATGTATCCAGGATTGTTCCGATCATAATACCATTCTTTCAAGAATTCGTTGAGTCCTTCATTGTCAAATGAACCCTGTAAATAGTTACTTGCAAAATGTTCGAAGGCATCGTAACTGGGATTGGCTTCATACTGATTGGCTTCGATAACCATGGGGCGTAATTGGTAGTTTGTTATACTGGTTTGCATAATACCTGCACAAACACCTGTAATAAGGAAATACGCGAGAAAGCGTTTGGGCCCCCAATAATTCTCAAGACTCGAACCAAACATCCAAAGTCCAAGCATATTAAAAAACAGGTGGATAGGATTTTGTGTATCGTGCATGAAAATATGCGTAAACAATTGCCAAGGCCTAAAAAAGGGAGAATCGAAATTGTATAGTCCCAATTGTCTAGTTAAATCGATGCCAATTTCTGCAGCACCAAGAGTGAGCAACCAAAGTGCTACACAAATAATAATGAGCGATCGAACAATTGGCGATGCTGAGGAGGAAGATTTTGAAATCATGAATGGCGAAAATACGAAAATGATGAAGCTAAATCACGGAGCTAATTTCCAAAACGTGCATCAATTTCATCGAGTGGTATTAATGAGATAATTGATTTGCCAGATGGAGTAAAGGACGGAGTTTCGCAGGCAAAAAGTTGATCGATAATAACAAGCATTCGTTCCGAACTCAAAAATCCGGTTGCCGATTTAGAAACATTCATTGCCAAGGTGCGAGATAACTGTTCGGCACGGTTTAAACGTAATTCTTGTTGCGATCGTTTGTATTGTTCAAGTAACTGATCGAAAACATTTTTGATGTCAGCGTCTTGCACTTCGGGTGGAACACCGTTAACCACAATGGTCCATTTGCCAAACTCTTCAAATTCGAAACCTAAAGAACGCAGTTCCGAATCCAAGGCGCGAATAAGCTCATAGTCGGGTGCTGAAAATTCTTTAACAATAGGAAATAGTAAGGCTTGTGATTGTCCTTGTTTTCCAGTTTCGGCCTGCTGTTTCATCAATCGCTCGAAATGAATACGTTCCAAAGCAGCACATTGGTCAATGAGCATCATACCACTTCGCACCTGGGTGCAAATGTACTTTCCGTGCAATTGCCAAGGCAAGGTGCGTTCGGGTGTTTCGGTCGATTGAACTACGTTCGTTTGCGTTTGAGTTTCAGGTGCGTCGAAAGGACCAGCCAAATCTTCCCAACGTGCCTGACTCATTTTGCGCAATTGATCGTTTGGATTGTGCGGAGTAGGACGCGGATTACTGAAAGGATTATAATCGGGATTTACTTGAATTTCGGGCGGTTTAATTTCGCGGTTATGTGCAAGTGGAATTTCGAATGCTTCAATCGTATCGAAATCGAAGGTAGGAGAGAGGGAAAATGCACCAATGGCTTTTCGAACTGCTGAACGAACAATGGCATACACCGAACGATCATCTTCGAACTTGATTTCAGTTTTGGTAGGATGAATATTGATGTCGATGGTTTGAGCATCAACTTCCAAGCGTAAAAAATAAACTGGATAGCTATCGGCAGGAATCAATCCTTGAAAAGCACCTTGAACCGCATGATTGAGGTAGGTGTTTTTTATGAACCGATCATTGATGAAGAAGAATTGTTCTCCACGTGTTTTTCGAGCATGTTCGGGCTTTCCGATAAAACCGGTAACTGTAACAACCGAAGTTTCTTCATTCACGGCAACTAAGCGTTCGTTCCAAGGTTGACCCAATAAAGCAACGATGCGCTGTTTGAACATGCCGGGCATTAATCGGTAAACTTCCTGCCCATTGTTGATCAAGGAAAAGGAAATTTCGGGAAAGGCGAGGGCAACCCGTTGAAATTCGTCGAGAATGTGTTTGGTTTCGACAGGATTACTTTTGAGGAAATTCCGTCGCGCAGGAACATTGAAAAATAAATTCTTGATGGAGATGGAAGTTCCTTCGCTGCAAGCAATGGATTCCTGATTTTTCACATCCGTTCCTTCAATTTCGAGCAAGGTGCCAAGTTCATCGCCCCGCAGACGGGTTTTCATTTCCACATGCGCAATAGCGGCGATTGATGCCATGGCTTCACCCCGAAAACCCATGCTGCGTATTGAGAACAGATCGTCGGCTTTGCGGATTTTGGAGGTTGCATGTCGCGCAAAAGCCATCCGAGCATCGGTTACAGACATCCCACTTCCATTGTCAATTACCTGAACGAGTGTTCTTCCGCCGTCTTTGATGATGAGTTGGATGTTCTTTGAACCAGCATCAACGGCATTTTCCAAGAGCTCTTTTACAGCACTTGAAGGACGTTGAATTACCTCACCAGCAGCAATTTGGTTGGCAACATGTTCGGGTAAAAGTTGAATGATATCGGCCATATTCGGGGCGTCTAAATTAGGTAGATTTCACTGATTTTTTAGACCCATTTCAATTTAAAGTATGAACACATTCGTGGATAAATATATTTATACACGTTTTTAATTAGCGAAGATGTTATTTAAATAAAAGGTAAAATATTCGTCTGTGGACGAATAATATTTAAAATAATTAAAAATATTCGTGCATGAACGAATAATTTGCTATTTTTGTGAGAGTTTTAGTTTATGGACGAATTATTACAAGCAATCGAACGATTTAATTTCTGGAACAACCCGGAATTTAAATCAGGTTTTTCGAGGACATTTTATCTCGATAAAATAAGTAAGTACCAAAATAATTCGCTGGTCAAGGTTTTGGTTGGTCAGCGTAGAAGCGGCAAGAGTTATATCTTACGTCAGATTGCCGAACAGCTTATTCGTTCGGGAGTTTCGCCAAAGAATATACTCTTTATCAACAAAGAATTTTTGGAATTTGATGCGATACAAGATTACAAAGACCTTGACCAACTCATCCGGCATTACAAAGCCAAACTAAAGCCGAAAGGAAAAGTATATTTATTTATCGATGAAATCCAGAACATTCGCCAATGGGAGCGTCTGGTAAATTCCTATTCGCAAGATTATACAGAGAGTTATGAGTTGTTTATCAGTGGTTCAAATTCCAAGATGTTATCAGGCGAGTTGTCGTCCTTGCTTTCTGGCCGTTATGTAAGCTTCGAGATTTTTCCATTTAGTTATGCTGAGTATCTGGGAGTTTTAAATTTGGAACGAGGTAAAGCAAGCTTTATCGAATACCTTCAAACTGGCGGTTTGCCTGAATTGTTTCATTTGCCCGATGAGGAATCAAAACGGCACTATGTTTCTGCCATAAAGGATACGGTTTTATTACGCGATATCATACAGCGACAAGCCATTAAAGATCCGAAATTGTTGGAGGATCTATTTATTTACCTAATCAATACCTCGTCCAATCTGCTTTCGATAAACAACATCGCTAATTACTTTAAAAGTCAGGGGAGAAAAACGAGTTTTGATACGATTTCAAATTACATTGGGTTTATCGAGGATTCTTTTTTGGTGCACCATTCAGAGCGTTTTGACATACGAGGCAAGGAAACCATCGCTGGAAATGCGAAGTATTACAGTAACGATCAGGCATACCGAAATTACCTTTTCGGGGGCTACGGTCATGGATCAGGATATCAACTCGAAAACATTATTTTTATTGAATTAAAGCGACAGGGATTTCAGGTTTACACTGGGGTTTTGCCTCAAAAGGAAGTCGATTTTGTGGCACAGCGAGCCGAACGTGTAATGTATGTGCAATGTGCCTATTTGTTGGCCGACGAAGCCACAATAAAACGTGAATATTCTGCCCTTAACGCGATAAGTGATCATTACGAAAAATGGGTACTTAGTTTAGACGACATATCTTTTCCAGTGCAAAACGGAATAAGGCATGTTCAAGCATGGCAGTTTGATGAGTTTTTAAAATGAAACGAATTTCTCATGCAGCAAATTGATTTCTATCGATCAAT
Source organism: Bacteroidia bacterium (assembly GCA_964201695.1). Lineage (GTDB taxonomy): Bacteria > Bacteroidota > Bacteroidia > M30B66 > M30B66 > CALQRR01. The sequence goes on from CAXNGM010000144.1 coordinate 4,867, forward strand.
TTAACTATTGATTAGAAATTCGAATGTCAAACATCGGGTTTAATAATCCATTTCTAGAATATGTTAATTCTATGGAGAATTAATCAATCATCAATCGCTTTGTTTTTCTGCCCGTTTCACTCGCAATATTTAGAAAATAAAGTCCGGGAGTATAATGCTGAACCGCGATTTCGAATTGCCAATCTTTGTTTAATTGTAGGAACTGTTTTTCGATGAGTTGCCCGCTCATGTTCAATAGTTCGATGGAATAGTTTTGTGGAATGCTTGAATTTCCAGTAAGTATCAATTTGTCGTTTTGATAGAGTAGGTTGAACGAGAAATTTCCCATTTCGGCGAAGCCATTCTTAATGACATTCACCAATTCATTTAGGGTATCGGCTCCGCAGTCATTGTTTACAATTAATGATACTGGCCAGATGTTATCAAATGGAAAATTGTAAATCGGATTTGCATCCGTGCTCGTATTTCCCGAACCAAAATTCCAAAGCCAACTTGTAACTGAAGGGTCGGTAGAAGTAAATTGCACGTTGTAATTATCTATCTGATTGAAGTTGAATGTTGCCGATGGATTATTGGTAGTGGTAACCTCCACAGAATCGGAGATGGCAATGCAACCAAAGGACGTTTGAGCCGAAACGCTGTATGTGCCTTCTAATGAAACAACAATTGCATTAGATGCAGCATTATTCGACCATTGGTAACTACTGAAATTGGGTGACGCAATCAATTCAACCGATTCGTTGCCACATAAATCCAAAGAACCATTTACACTTATTGTAACAGGTTGGGGAGTTTCAACTGATACATCTACCGAAGCAGATGCCGAACAGGAAACATCTCCATTAATAACAGTTAAGGTATAAGTTGTATTTGCAGTCGGACTCGCAATTGGATTGGCAATATTGGGGTTATTTAATCCTTCCGTTGGAAACCAGCTGTATTGATAATTGGGATTGCTTGAGGGTTGCGCACCCAGATTAACTGAATTTCCCGAACAGATAGTTGCAGAGATTCCAGCATCTGCTATGGGTGTTTGACAATTAACAGAAGGAGTAACACAACAATTTCCACCCGCCGAAACATTGTACGTTTGGTTTAACCAGCAAGCGTATTGGGTAAAATGTGCGTAAAATGTACCTCCTGTAGCTTGAAGAAAATAATACACCACTTGATCGGGCGTATTTCCTCCGCCTGCATTTTGTGTAGAGTTGCAATATCCTGCAGTACCAATTATGTATGGATAACCATTTGGATTTTCCAAACCTGCAGGAGGTGCGGTATTTATTGAAATGATGGATGCATCAACGCCCGAAATGCTGGTAGGGAAATCGCCAAGATTGCAATTATTATTTCCTTGCGTAGAATTAAATCCCCCATAAATTACTTGGGTAACATTGCCC
>CAXNGM010000145.1:0-6195 GCA_964201695.1 Bacteroidia bacterium
TCACTCGATTCTAATAATACTGCTGCATGCAGCTATGCTGGAGGAGCAACAGAAACAATCAATTTCACATCCGCAACAAGTGGCGATTATTACCTCCTTCTCATCACTAATTATTCGAATTTCGCAACCAATGTTACGTTTGCACAAACATCTGGCACCGGAACATACGATTGTGAATTTGACGCTGTATGTGCAATCAGTTTAGTTACAGCAAATCCAAGTACTTGCGATACATTAACCAATAATTATCAAGTAACAGGAAGTGTCTTTACGTTCAATCCCCCGCCTACAGGAACTTTAACAATCAGTAATGGAACAGTCACTCAAGTTATCAATGCTCCATTCAGTAATTCAAGTAATTACACATTAACTGGATTCTCTTCAAATGGAACAAGTAATAACGTGACAGCTGTTTTTAGTGCTGCTCCAACATGCTCAGGTTCGGCGTCGTACACTGCACCAGCGGGCTGCATTCCATGCGATGTTTCAATTCAAAGCAATTCACCAATTTGTGAAGGCGGTAACTTACAATTTAATACAACCTATACTGGAGCAGGAACAGCCCAATACCAATGGTCGGGGCCGGCATTTTTCAACTCAGTTTCGATGAACCCATCAATTAATAATATTTCAGCTTCACAAGCAGGTACCTACACCGTTCTTGTAACAGGTCAAGGTTGCGTTGCCGAGCGGGATATAATTGTAAATGTTACTCCTTCTCAAACACCTACTGTAATTCAGGTTGGTTATGAGTTATGTGAGGGAGAAATTCTATTTCTAAGTGCATTAGAAGTTGTAGGTGGAACGTATACTTGGACGGGTCCAAACGGTTTTACAGCTTCAGGAAGAAATGCCCAACTTGACAACACAACACCAATAAATTCAGGTAGTTATATTGTGGGATTAAGTGTGAATGGTTGTCCGAATCGTTACGACACATTGGCTGCAACAATTTTCCCAAGTCCTGTAATCCAGATTTATGGTGAAACAACACAATACACATCATCAACAGGAGTAGTATATGTAATGGGTGCTCCAGGATACACTTACTTCTGGAACTTTACAGGAAATACATCTGTATTAGCCAGCAGTTTTTATACTAGCGACCGCGATTCATTAATTGCATTTTGGGGTAATAATGAGGGAATTATAAACGTAGAAGTTTTAGCTATCGATGCAGATGGGTGTCAGGGAAATCCTGTAATGCTCTCAATACAAATTTTGAATGCACTTGGTATTGCGAATATTTCTGACAAAAATGGGATACAAGCATTTCCAAATCCTGCGAATGAGTTTATTCAATTAAAGAATAACACATCTGCAAACCAAACGATTCGTTTGTTAGATGCCCGTGGACTGCTTATTCGCAGCATTCAAATTGCAGCCGGAGAATCCAACCAATTAGAGGTTCGTGAATTGTCGGCGGGACTTTATTTTATTCAAACGCCCAATCAACATTTCCCTGTTGTGGTTTCGCATTAATTTTATTTGATGCAACAGCTTATAAATTAGGCACCTCCAATTCATTCAAATTATTAATATCAACATTCAGAAAAATCCAATTTTAAGCTTCATTTTACCTATTTTTGCCTGCTATTTAAATACGATGAAACATATCATTATTCCAATTTACACAGCAGTACTTTTAGCAACAAGCTTGAGTTCATGCGACCAGAAAACAGACGGAAAAGTAACATCCGATATGGTGAATAATTCGGCCACTGCATCGGGCGAAGAAAACATTCCAGTATCTGCTATTAAATTCGATCAGGACACTTTTAATTTCGGTACAGTGATGGAAGGTGAGCGCGTATCGCATGCGTTTACTTTTACCAATACTGGAAAAAATGCATTGGTTATTTCGAAAGCCATTGGAAGCTGCGGTTGTACTGTCCCAGAATGGCCGAAAGAACCTATTGCACCAGGCGCAAAAGGTAAAATTGATGTTGTTTTTAACAGCGAACGACGTGTTGGGAAAGCAAGTAAAGATGTAACTGTCTATGCTAATACGGAACCGGCTACATCCAAAGTAACATTGAAAGGATTTGTGAAAGCTGATCCTTCTGAAGAATAATACATAATAATTCTAAAAATATGAATAATGCAATTCTCCTTATGGGAGGTCAAGGTCAAGGTGGATTAGGTGGAATGTTACCACTGATATTAATGATTCCGGTGTTTTATTTCTTCTTTATTCGCCCTCAAATGAAAAAGGCAAAAGAATCGAAAGCATTCCGCGAAGGATTAAAAAAAGGAGATACCGTAATTACCATTGGAGGAATTCATGGTAAGATTATAGAAATCAACGAAACAACATTTATTTTGGAAGCCGAAAGTGGTGCCAAATTTCGTGTGGAAAAGTCGGCTGTTTCTAATAGTCCACAAGATCAGCTTATAGCTAGCGTAAAATAATAAGTATGGCCCGGAGCAAATCTTCTTCGGTGCTTCGTACTTCGCTCAGTCGCCGTAAAGTCACTGTTTTTGGTATTTGCTTGATGCTTGCATCCCTGTTTTGGGTATTGTTGGCATGTAACGATCACTATTCTACCAAAATACGCGCTTCCGTTTCGTATATCAATATGCCTGAAAATAGGATGTTGATAGAGAAATTACCCCAAACTGCTGAAATGCTTGTGAATGGTAGCGGCTACGATTTGATAGCGTATATCATTCGTCCAAATCTTGCCAATATTATCATTGATGGACGATTCATTGGCATTAACGCTTCTTCTAAAACAGGACAAGCATTTGTAACAACGACCTCGAGCATTGACTTTTTCAATAGGGAGCACTTCGATATCAAAGCGCTGAACATACTTCCCGACACCATTTTCTTTTCATTCTTCGAACGTGGAATTAAAAAAGTACCGGTGCATCTTAATCGATACTTTACTTTTGATCGGCAATTTAGCTTAAGCGATAGTATTACTCTTAATCCCGATAGCATTATAATTTCAGGTCCATTTGCAACCCTCGATTCGATTAAGCGCATAGAAACAGAACCACTCATTTTGAATGGGCTCAATAAATCGGGAGATTATTCGGTAAAAATCAAAAAAACGAGTAAGCTTATAAACTATGCACCTATGGAAGTTGGTGTTCATCTTGAAGTTGATAAGTTTACAGAGGCCGAATTAGAAGTTCCAATATTTATCGAAAATTTAATAATCGGCGATAGTTTAGAAATCTTTCCTAAACAGGCAAAAATTACTTATTTGGTTTCTCTAAGCAATTACAATAAAGTTGACCCAAAACTTTTTCGAATTTCGGCTGATGCATTTGATATTCGTAATGCTAAAAATGTTAACCTACGTTTGAATGTAAAGCAATTTCCTCCATACGTTCATGATATTCGCATAAAACCCGAAACGGTAGAATTTATCATTCGAAAAAATAAGTAGGTGATTTGTTTTTAACTCGATTCTAATTGAATTAAACAATTTTAATTTTATAATTAGTAAATTCAACCATGAAATGTATCGGACTTACAGGTGGAATTGGTAGCGGGAAGACAACAGTAGCGCGTATTTTCAATATGTTGAATGTGCCTGTTTACAATTCAGATGAAGCAGGTCGAAAAATAACAGACAAAAATCCCTTGGTAAAAAGTGCCATTAAAAATCAGTTTGGGGATGATATATTCGATGAAAACGAAAACTTAAATAGAGAAAAACTTTCGGCTATCGTATTCAATGATTCATCAGCATTATCTAAGTTAAATGCAATCATTCATCCTGCTGTTGCCCATGATTTTAAGATGTGGTGCGCAAATCAATCGAGTCCGTATGTTATTAAAGAAACCGCTATTCTATTTGAACACGGATTAGATAAACATCTCGACGGAGTCATTGTAGTAGAAGCTCCCGATGAATTAAGGATTAAAAGGGTGATGCATCGAAATGGAATAACAGAAGATGCGGTTCGAAATCGAATTCAACAACAATTACCACAAAACGAATTGATTTCCAGAGCCGATTGGGTGATTCATAATAACGAAGAGGAATTGCTCATTCCTCAGGTATTAGACATTTACAGTCGAATTACTGCTTGAATTACAAGAAGCTGATTTGTTTTTAATTCAATTATTTGAAATAAGATGCACATATTATCCTCTCAACAAATGCGCATGGCCGATTTATTCACCATGGAATCGCGCAAAATTATTTCAACCGAACTGATGGAATATGCAGCCACCATGTGCTTCGAATGGATCATAAAACACGTGCAAACGGATGCACATTATACAGTGCTTTGTGGGCCCGGAAATAATGGCGGCGATGGTTGGATAATCGCTCGTTTACTTTTAAACGCAGGGGAAAAAGTACAAGTTTTTGCATTGGATGTTTCTGAGTTAAGTCATGATAATACGATTAACAAAGAACGATTTCTCGCTAATGGTAATGCATTTAGCATATTAACCGAAGATTCGGTAGATCAAATGCACGAGGCAACGGTTATTATTGATGCCTTGTTTGGAAGTGGACTAAACAGACCGGTTGACAAAGAACTTGCACAGTTGTTTCGCAGCATCAATCATTTAAAAGCCATTCGTATTTCGATTGATGCTCCAAGCGGTTTTTTTACGGACATCCCGATGCCCGAAAAAGCAGAAGCCATTCATGCTCATCATACGTTGTGTTTTCATTCACCTAGACTCCAATTTCTCTTTCCAGAATCTCAACGCTATGTTGGACAATGGCATGTATTGAATATTGGATTAATGGAGCCTCAAACTGCCGAATTTGCAGATGATTCCTTTTCGAATTTCCACTATACCGTTTTGCCCGACTTGAAAGATGATTTTTTAAAACCAAATCATTTTGCACATAAAGGCAACAATGGTCATGCGCTAATTATTGGCGGTTCACATGGAAAAACGGGCGCTGTAGTTATGGCAACCAAAGCATGCATTCGAAGTGGCGTTGGTTTGTGTAGTAGTTATATTCCCGCCGAATCGTATAGCATTTTACAAAGCAGTGTTCCTGAAGCCATGGTATTCACATCCGAAGAAATGGGCCACCTAAGCGGAAGTTTCAATCCCGAACCTTTTGGGGCAATTGGTTTTGGCCCTGGAACCGGAATGCATGACGATACACTTCGCATCTTTAAAAACCTCCTCCAAAACACCTCCGATTCTCTGGTAATTGATGCCGATGGATTGAATATTTTGGCGGAGAATAAAACCTGGCTTTCGTTTATTCCTAATAATTCCATACTAACTCCGCATCCTGGCGAACTCGATAGACTTACACAGAAAGCAAATTCTGGATTTGAACGCCTTGAAAATGCTCGGGAATTAAGTCGGAAATCGGGAGCAATTGTGGTTTTAAAAGGTGCCTTTACAGTTATTTGCAGTCCTTCGGGCGAAGTACATTTCAATAGTACCGGAAATGCAGGAATGGCCAAAGGAGGAAGTGGTGATATTCTAACTGGTCTCCTAACTGGATTGCTAGCGCGAGGAATTCCAGCTATTCATGCAGCACGAATTGGTGTGTTTATTCATGGAATTGCAGGAGATATCGCATCGCAAAAAAGAGGTGTTATTGCGATGCATGCTGGCGATATTCTCGATTCACTATCAGATGCTTGGTTGAGTGTTTATAGCGATTTAGAAAATTAAGTGAAGACATTGATTCCGATTGAATATAATCTGCGATTTTTGTATAAAATAAAGATTAAGTATAAATTGTAAGAATGATGAATCGGTGTTTCGTTTGGATTTTTCTATTAACTGGGCTTTTTTCACAGCCAAACATTTTTGCCCAAGAACAAGATTATGAATCCTTGAGTTCGGAAATCGAATCCAGTTTTCATTTTCAAACGGGCGATGTCGTTCTTAAAAAAGATTTTGCGCATTGTCAATTACCTTCGAACTATCAATTTCTCGATTCAATACAAACTCGCGAAATGTTGATTAATTTTTGGGCTGAATCTGAAAATAGCGCGATTCATTTGGGACTTATTTCCAATAAATCAACCTCCGTTTTTGCACCCGAGGCATTGGTCTTTACAGTCGATTATATTGCCGATGGTCATATTTCCGACAACAAACAAAATGATTTAAATGAACAAGCATTATTTGAACACCTCAAACGCTCAATCGATAGCAGCAATGTTAATCGAAAGCAAGCGGAACTTGAATTCATCCAGATAAGCAATTGGGCATTGGCGCCAGTTTACAATGCTGAAAAACAT
>CAXNGM010000146.1:0-6179 GCA_964201695.1 Bacteroidia bacterium
CGAAACGCAATAATAAATATAAAAAATGGGATGATGAAAGATGCAATTCCAAACCAATGGTGGAAGAAAACAAAGGCGAAAAGGGAACCTATTTTTCCCATACTATTGGATACTTTCAAGCTTGGGTCTAATAGAAATTTTCCAAGAGGAGTATCCCGAACTATATCATAATCGGCCCGCCAATTAAAGAGATGAGAAACAAAAGCTGATACTAGAAATAAAGAGAAGAGGATTAAAAACAATCCACTAATCCTATTAAAATTTTCATTTTGAAAAATGGAAGGTAGGGGAGATTTCTTAGTCTTTTTTTTAGGCACAGCCGTTTTGGGCTCCTTAGGCAGTTTTGGATCCTGCTCAGAAGATAATTCGGGTTCGCTTTTAAAACGGTTGGCTTTTACTGACATTCGGGAAGATGGATATCTAGTATACAAAATTCGACCAGAAATGGAGTCGAAAAGCGAAATTCGGGAAGTGCTTATCTACAGTGTTTTCAACAAACGTTATTTGCCACCCATCATCTTCATTAATTCGGCCGATGACATTCGTTTGTAGCCCGTTGGAATTAAAAACAAATCATCAGAAACCGGTTGCTTAAGAACTTCTTTCGCGCTAAAATTAATCTTCATACCCGATTGATTGAGTGAAAACTCCAATACAGAGCCGTCAATCTTTTCCATGGGTCCATTCATATAGTTTTTATTGATTGTAAGGTCTTTTGTAAACCACATGTCCATTTTAATCAATTCTTTGGCATTTTCAGGATTGGGAATTTCAACCAATGCTTTGGTGCACATATAACCTGCAATCATTTTTTTATCACCGGTAATCGACACTTTGGTAGATTCCGAGAGCTTTTTTTGTTCAGCATCATTGGAGGCAGTATTTTCAATCGCATATTTTTGACCCATCAAATCCATTAATGTGATAGAGGTTTTTTTGAGGCCGTCTGAAATTGTTGCATTTTTCATTCCCATCATCATATTCATTTCCATTCGGGACTGATTATTTTTAAAGTAAGCGACCGCTTCTTTGGGAAGCATAGCTGCCATTTGAGGATCTTTAAAATCAGGGAAGGACATTTCGAACACAATTTTTCCCTCAAAAGATTGAGCAAATAAATTGATGCTTAAAGAAATAATGCAGGCAAAAAGAAATATACGTTTCATATCAGTAGATTAACTGAAAAACAGATAAATAATTGTTTGAGTATAAAGACCCAGGAGTTAAAAATAACCCAATGTTTTAAGCATGGATTTATAACTCTGCTCTTTTCCAAAGATATACGTACTTAAATCACCATTTTCATCTTTGTTAATGATGACATGTTTGGGAGCAGGAATTAAACAATGTTGAATTCCACCATAACCACCAAGCGATTCTTGATAAGCTCCAGTATGAAAAAATCCAATGTAGAGCGGATCCTCCAAACTTTCTTCTTCCGTAACTCTTGGCAAGAAAACTTGAGAAATATGTGCTTCTGCATTGTAATAATCGAGACTATCGCAGGTTAAACCACCTAAATTAACACGAGAATATTCTTTGTCCCATTTATTAATTGCAAGTAAAATGAAACGTTGATTTATTCCCCAAGTATCAGGCAGCGTGGTTATGAACGAAGAATCGATCATGTACCAATTCTCCGTATCATTTTGTTGTTTTAAATCGATGATTGAATATAACGTTGCACCACTTTCTCCAACGGTAAATGAACCAAATTCAGTGAAAATATCTGGTTCATCAACACCTTGCTGATTACAAAATGTTTTAATCTGTCGAATAATTTCTTCGATCATGTATTCATAATCGAATTCAAAAGCAAGCGAGTTTTTAATGGGTAAACCACCGCCAATATTTAATGAAGAAAGTTCTGGACAGATTTTTTTAAGATCGCAATAAACTTGAAGACATTTGGAAAGTTCACTCCAATAGTAAACCGTATCGCGTATTCCAGAATTGATAAAGAAATGAAGCATATTTAATTCAAAACGCTCATCATTTTCAATTTGATCCTTATAAAACTGGAGAATATCTTTGTATCGAATTCCAAGTCTTGAACTATAAAACTCAAAACTAGGTTCTTCTTCGGACGCAATACGAATTCCAATTTTAGTTTTGGTTTTGAGATGCTCTTTGTAATAATTTATTTCACGTTTAGAATCAAGAATTGGAATAATATTTTCGAATCCGTCTTGAATTAACTCAACAATAAATTCCTGATACATTGGCCGTTTGTAGCCATTACAAATGATATATTTATCTTTGGATAAAAGGCCCGAAGCGTTTAATTCTTTGATAATAGGCATATCATACGCCGAAGATGTTTCAATATGCGTATCATTTTTCAATACCTCTTCTAGTACAAAAGAGAACTGAGAACTTTTGGTGCAATAGCAATAAACATATTTACCTTTGTAACCAGCCTTTGCCATTCCCACATTAAACATTATTTTAGCACGCTGAATTTGCTCGCTGATCTTTGGCAGATACGATATTTTCAAAGGCGTACCATACTGACGGATTATATCCATTAAAGGTATATCATTGAAATACAATTCATTATCTACCATATCAAAACCTGGTTGAGGAAACTCAAAGGTTTGTTTGATCAAATCTTCGTACTTGTTTTTCATTGTCATTTTCAGAAATGTTGGTGCAGTGTTATAAACTTGAAAAGCAATACAAATGTAAACAACTTGCTTATACGAATTTAAAGGTGATGCAACTAATTTACTTATATGAAAAAAGCCAAGCTTGTATTACTTCGATCTGAATTAGGCGCCGGAACCCGCGGAGCCAGCATGGGAGTTGATGCATTAAAAACTGCAGCAATCGACCTTAAAAGCGACTACTTTCGAAGATTTGAACACGTTGAAATCATCGACGAGAACTGGCTTTTACTGGAAAACGTTAAGTTTAAATATGCAAAGCGTATTCGTGGAATCATTAAAATTTATGAACGTTTATCGAAATCCGTTTGCAAAATTATCAAAAAACAAGCGGCATATCCAATAGTACTTTCAGGCGACCACAGCACAGCTGGAGGTACAATTGCTGGAATTAAAAGTGCATTTCCTGACGATCGATTAGGAGTAATTTGGATTGATGCACATGCCGATCTTCATTCTCCATTCACTACTCCATCGGGAAATATGCACGGAATGCCTTTGGCTACTGCATTAGGAGAAGACAACTTGGATATGCAATGCAATGACATTGATGATCTAACCAAAGAACTTTGGAACAAATTAAAAAACTCTGGAGGCATCTCACCTAAAATAGAATACCGCGACCTCATATATATAGGTGTTCGTGATACTGAAAAGCAAGAAGACTATCTCATTGAAAAGCACAACGTTAAGAACATCACAACGAAAGAACTTCGAAATAAAGGTGTAGAGGAAACAGTAATCGAAGTATTAAATTACCTCGATCATTGCGATCGAATTTACATTTCTTTTGATGTTGACAGCTTAGATCCCCGCATATCTGTAGGAACAGGAACTCCCGTTCCCAATGGATTACGCGCAAAAGAAGCAAAAGAATTATTGAAACAACTTGTTCAAAGTCCCAAAGTTTGTTGTTTCGAAATCGTTGAAATAAATCCAACACTCGACACGGAGAATTCGATGGCAGAAAATGCATTTAAAATACTTGAAGCAGCAACTTTTGCGGCACTAAACGATGAAAACTGAGACAAAAGAAAACCTGTTTAATAGATTAGCACTGGAGGCAATCACTGCTTTGTACGGCGATAAGGCCAATCCAAACCTCCTCGTATTTCAAGCAACACGAAAGGAATTTCCAGGTGATATTACCTTAGTTTGTTTTGGAATTACTAAAATATCAGGCAAAAATCCTGCACAAACTGCACAAGAAGTAGGAGAATATTTATGTAATAATAGTACAAGTATTGTTCGATTCAATGTAGTGACTGGCTTCCTCAACTTGGAACTAAATTTCGAATTCTGGACACATTACATTGTAAATTTTGATGTTAATAAGCTGGATTTAGAATTAAATAAATCGAAAGTAATGGTCGAGTATTCATCTCCGAATACAAATAAACCATTGCATCTTGGACATATTCGTAATAATCTTTTGGGATTTTCTGTTTCAAGAATCCTTGAAGCAGCAGGTCACGGTGTTTCTAAAGTCAATCTAATCAACGACCGTGGAATTCATATCTGCAAGTCTATGTTGGCTTGGCAAATAAGCGGTAAAAATGAAACGCCCGAAAACACCGGAATAAAAGGCGATCATTTGGTTGGGAAATATTATGTAGAATTTGACAGAGCATTGAAATTGGAGAGCGCAGCTATATTGAGTGCAATAGAATTGGGCGATTTTTCAGGAATTGACCAAAATGCTCAAAATAAATTAGTTGACATTTTACTAAAGATTAATCAATCGAATGACGAGCAAAAGCAAAGTGGATTGAGAGATGAGCTTAAAATGATTGCTAACAACCAAACAAATTTAATGAAGCAGGGACAAACAATGCTTCAAAAATGGGAAGAAGGTGATTCTGAGGTAATTGATTTATGGACAAAAATGAATGGCTGGGTTTACAAAGGATTTGAGGAAACGTACGCCAAATTAGGAGTTGCTTTTGATAAATTTTATTACGAATCGAACACGTATATTTTAGGAAAAGACATTGTAGAAAAGGGACTTGATTCGGGAGTGCTTTATAAAAAAGAAGATGGTTCAGCATGGATTGATTTAACATCTGAAGGACTTGACCATAAATTATTGTTGCGTTCGGATGGCACTTCTGTTTACATGACTCAGGATTTAGGCACTGCAGTTCTTCGTCATCAAGAACTTGATTGTAGCGACTATATATATGTAGTTGGAAACGAGCAGGATTATCATTTTAAAGTTTTATCTCTCACCTTACTAAAACTTGGATATCAATGGGCGAAAGGAATCCATCATTTATCCTACGGAATGGTAGATTTACCAAGCGGAAGAATGAAATCGCGAGAAGGAACTGTGGTTGATGCCGACGATTTGATTGACGAAATTATTACTGAAGCAGGAAAACGATCGGCCGAACTTGGACGTGCTGATGAATTTAGTAGCGAAGAGCAAACGCAGCTAAACAGATCAATTGGACTAGGTGCTTTGAAATACTTTATTTTAAAAGTGGATCCTAAAAAACGAATGATTTTTAATCCAGAAGAATCCATTGATTTGAATGGAAATACGGGTCCATTTATCCAATATACTTATGCTCGTATTCGTTCTATTTATAGAAAATCCGGAAATATTATTCCTTCATCATTTGATGAGAAAATACTAAATGACGAACCATTGCATCGCTCATTAATTCGAAATCTGGAAAATTACCCTGCAACGTTAAATCAAGCTGCCGAAAGTTATAGTCCGGCCATCATTGCCAATTATGCATACGAACTCGCAAAAGAATTTAATCAGTTTTATCACGATTTCAGCATCTTGAAAGAAGAGGATTTGAATACTGCTTCATTCCGTTTGTTTATTTCAGGTAAAGTGGCAGACACTCTTAAAAAGTGTATGTTTTTGTTAGGTATTGAAATGCCTGAACGCATGTAATTATTTTATCAATGGTTTATCCAGGTTTAAATGCATCATTATTAAGCAAAACAAAATCCATTAAACCGCCTCATTTTTATAATTTTGCAATCCTTTTGAAATAACTTATTTACCATGTTTGATAATCTGAGTGAAAAATTTGACCGCGCATTTAAATTACTGAAAGGTCAGGGTAAGATTACCGAAATTAATGTTGCTGAAACTCTTAAAGAGGTTAGAAAGGCGCTTTTAGATGCCGATGTTAACTATAAAATCGCGAAAGAGTTTACCGATAAAGTAAAAGAAAAGGCTTTAGGTGCCAATGTATTGACGGCTGTTTCTCCGGGGCAATTGCTTGTCAAAATTACGCATGATGAATTGGCCATTTTGATGGGAGGCGAAAGGGAAGAAATCAATCTTTCTGGAAATCCATCAATCATTTTAATTGCAGGTCTTCAAGGTTCGGGTAAAACAACGTTCTCTGGAAAACTTGCAAACATGCTTAAGAATAAGCAGAAGAAAAATGTTTTGCTGGTGGCCGGAGATGTTTATCGTCCTGCGGCTATTAACCAATTGAAAGTACTTGGAGAACAGATTGGTGTGGAGGTTTTTGCTGATCTTGA
>CAXNGM010000147.1:0-6100 GCA_964201695.1 Bacteroidia bacterium
GGTAAAATGATGGTAACGCTTGCAGGCGCAATGAGTACAGCCGAATTAGGGAAGTCTTTTGCGGAGATGATTCGTCAAGGCAAAGTGGATATTATTTCCTGCACTGGTGCAAACCTCGAGGAAGATATTATGAATTTGGTTGCGCATTCTCATTACAAACGCGTGCCTAATTATCGCGATTTGAGTCCGCAAGATGAATGGGATTTATTGGAAGATGGATATAATCGTGTCACAGATACTTGTATTCCAGAAGAAGAAGCCTTTCGTCGCATCCAAAAACACATTGTAAAACAATGGATGGGCGCTCAAGAAAGTGGACAACGTTTCTTTCCACATGAATTCATGTACAAAATGTTGCTTTCGGGCGAGATGGAGCAGTATTATGAAATTGATCCCAAAGACAGTTGGATGATTGCAGCCGCAGAACAGAATATTCCGATTGTAGTTCCAGGTTGGGAAGACAGCACGATGGGAAATATTTTCGCATCGTATTGTATTAAAGGTGAATTGCAGCCATCGGTGATGAAATCGGGAATCGAATACATGATGTGGTTAACGGAATGGTATCGCGCAAATTCATCTGGAAAAGGAGTTGGTTTCTTTCAGATAGGAGGAGGGATTGCAGGAGATTTCCCGATTTGTGTAGTTCCGATGATGTACCAAGATTTGGAGTGGCATGATGTTCCATTTTGGGCATATTTCTGCCAGATTTCAGACTCAACTACATCGTATGGTTCTTATTCAGGAGCCGTTCCAAACGAAAAAATTACTTGGGGGAAATTAGATAAAGACACACCTAAATTCATTGTAGAATCGGATGCTACCATTGTTGCGCCACTGATTTTTGCTTGGATTTTAGGATGGTAGTTATACAACATTCGGCTTTTTTGAATGTTCTTTTAGTATGAGTGAAATAGATGGATTTTCTTCAATCCCAAATATTCCGAATATTAGGGAAATGACAACGCTTTTTGGTCCGTGTAGCGCCGAATCTGAAGTTCAATTGCTAACAACAGCTCGAGAAATAGCACAGAAATTCCCTAATAATATTTTCAGGGCGGGTGTTTGGAAACCGCGTTCTCGACCGGGTGCTTTTGAGGGCGCTGGCGACATTGCTCTTTCCTGGATGCAACAGGTGCGTGAAGAAACCGGCATGGATATCATCACTGAAGTTGCTACTCCGAAGCATGTTGAAGCAGTTTTAAAAGCCGGTTTTAAGCATGTTTGGATTGGTGCTCGAACTACGGTTAATCCATTTTCCGTTCAAGATTTGGCAGATGCATTCAATGGAGAAGATATACATATATATGTCAAGAATCCGATAAATCCTGATGTAGGATTATGGGTTGGTGCATGTGAACGTTTTCAACGAGCTGGGATTTCAAACGTCTTTGCAATACATCGCGGCTTTCAATCGTTCGAAAGTTCTCCCTACCGAAATGCTCCCCGTTGGGAATTGATGATTGATTTTAAAACACAATTGCCCAATGTGCCCGTTATTTGCGACGCAAGTCATATTAGCGGAACTCCAGAGCTAATTTCATCAGTAGCTCAAAAAGCCCTCGATTTAGATTTTGATGGATTGATGATTGAGACGCATATTAATCCACAAGTGGCGCTAACGGATGCGCGTCAACAAATTACTCCCGATGAATTATGGACGATTTTTGGGCAATTGGTTCAACGTAATTCCGATTCTTTGAGTGAAGGATTTCATCGCAAATTGTTAGAGTTGCGATCGCGAGTTGATTCAATTGACGATGCCATTATCCAATCTTTAATAGCACGTAAACGACTTGTTGAAGAAATTGGTGTTTACAAAAAAGCGAACCATGTTACGATTTTGCAAATTCGTCGTTGGGAAGAAATTCTTATGCGTCAGTTGCAAAATGCTGATAAATCCCAATTAAATACCGAGTTTATAAAGCGTTTGTACGAACTTATTCATGAAGAATCTATTCGTATTCAAAATGATTTATTTCAAAACCGGAATATAGAATAGGTATTATTAAATTAAAATTAATTTTTATTGATTGATTTATAATTGAATCTCTATTTTAGTGGACTTTAATTATAATAATTTATGAGTAAATCTAATTCGGTTTGGCGCAGAAAGCCAATGTCAGCATACGAAACAGACCTTAAAAAAGGTGAATTAAACAGGGTTTTAACAAGATTCGGATTAACATCACTTGGAATTGGAGCAATTATAGGAGGGGGGATTTTTACATTAACTGGAATTGCAGCCAATCAATTTGCTGGTCCAGCATTGGCTATTTCTTTCATTATTGCTGGGGTAGGATGTTTGTTTGCTTCCCTTTGTTATGCTGAATTTGCATCAGTTTTACCAGTTGAAGGATCTGCTTATGCCTATGCATATGGAACAGTCGGCGAATTATTTGCTTGGTTTATTGGGTGGAATTTGATTTTAGAATATATGATGGGTGCTACGACTGTTGCAGTAAGTTGGAGTGGATATTTTATAAAACTTCTCGATTTATTTAATTTGCACTTACCCTTGTGGTTAAGCATGGATTATTCCTCTGCGCAAGCAGAAATTGCAAAAGCTACTGGCGTTTCAGAAATCCAAAATTATTTGGCTTCCATTGGCAATATGGTGCCAGATATTGCTTCAATAAAGTCCGCATTAGCAAATTCACCGGCCTATGCAATGATCAAGGATGCAAAATCATTCGCTGATATTAAAAGTTTAGCAGGTGGTTCAAATTTAAAAGATCTAGCTAGCCACTATACTTCAATTGATTTGCCTGGATATGCATTTAATCTTCCAGCATTTTTAGTTACATGGTTGGTTACTGGGATCTTATATAAAGGAATAAAAGAAGCAGCCAAAACAAATAATATTATTGTGGTTATAAAAATTGCTGTAGTGCTTTTTGTAATTATTGCCGGTTTCTTTTACGTAGATACAGCCAATTGGACACCATTTATTCCAGATCAAATATTCGATAGTAATGGAGAATCTCATTTTGGTTGGTCTGGAGTTGTTACAGCTGCAACTATTGTTTTCTTTGCATATATTGGATTTGATGCAGTTTCAACGCAGGCTGGTGAAGCAATAAATCCTAAAAAAGATGTGCCATTCGCCATTATAAGTTCATTAATCATTTGCACAGTATTATACATACTCGTATCACTTGTTTTAACAGGTATGGTTAAATATACCCAGCTTGATCTCAGAGCTCCTGTTGCATCGGCCTTTTCTGGGGTTGGAATGACATGGGCCGTTTACTTAATAACTATTGCAGCAACTGCGGGTTTAATTTCAGTAATGTTGGTTATGATGCTTGGGCAAACGAGGATATTTTTAGGTATGGCAAAAGACGGATTATTACCAAAGGCTTTATTTGGTAAAATTCATCCAACTTATAAAACTCCATACAGAAGTACGATTTTGGTTGGTTTAATTGTTTCTTTAGTTGCATCCGTTACTCCAATTAATACAGTTTCAGAGATGTGTAGTATGGGAACATTATTTGCTTTTGCAATGGTTTGTGCTGCTGTATGGATTTTAAGGGTAAAACAACCTCAGTTAGAAAGGCCTTACAAAACTCCATTTTTACCAGTTATAGCCACTCTGGGTATTGTTTTTAACATATTCCTGATGACCCAAGTGCGCGTTCATACATGGTATGCATTTCTAATTTGGGGCGCATTGGGGATTTTGGTTTATTTTTTCTACAGTAGAAAAAAATCTCATCTGCATGTTCATTAAATATTTGAAATTAAGAAATTCTAACGATCCAATACAGCAGGGTTCTAATTCGTTTTATCAAAAGGTTTATTTCAAATGCTAGTCAAATACATATAAATAATGTTTGAAATTGGTTAAGTACTAATTTCTAATATAATTTTCTTAAGTCTCACTCTGAATTTCAGATTGAGGCTTTTTTATTTTACGAATTCAAGTATTTTATCACATGCTAGAATTCATGTTTTTGTTTTCATTATGATATGAATGCTTATTTAACAGCCAGTTCAATTCGATATTACTACTTTTTCTTACAGCATTGATATAACATTGGTGTAACTCTATTTTAATGCTTTCGTCTATGTTGCTATTGATTGGGTTTACCAATGCATTTAAACGATTAAGCAATTTATATGAAAAGAAAACTTACGCTAAGAAATAAAACAAGTCTCAAAACAACATTAAAACACCGCCTTATCATTGGAGTTTCTTCGATGGTTATTGCATTTACATTTATTGGCATTGTTTACTTTAATTTCTTCAACAACACAACTTCATTTGCAAACCAAAATGATGATGAGCAAGTAGTTCAAAATTTGGTTGTTACTGCAATTTGCTCAGATGATCCATCTTCAACATTTAGATGGAAGGTTGCGAATCCTAATGAATTTGACGTTTCTATTGAATGGGATGTATTCCCGAATTTCCAATCAGGATTGATGGTTATTCATAATGGGGATAATTTTATTTATACCAACACATTGCCTGGTACCAATGCACTTCGCGTTCGTTGGCAGGATGAGTTTCTAACATGGAATCAAATTATTACACCTTCAACCAATGAAACATGCATTACTCAAGGTTGTTATGCAAGCGAGATAGTTTCATATACACCAGCAAAGCGAAACGACGGATCTTCAATTCTAGCTGCAAATCGCGTTGCAACAAAGGCATTAGGGATTCCAGAAGGTGATAATTCAGTCAATTATGTTTCCTTAGGATTTGGTGGAGAAATCGTTATTCGTTTCGCATCGGCAATTGCAAATGGAACGGGCAACGATATCGCAATAACTGAAACTACATTCAACAATCAAAGTTGCAATCGCTATCCCGAAAAAGTGGATGTTTTTGCTTCGCAAGATGGATGTCATTTCACATACATTGGTCAAGGTTGCCAAGATTCACAATTCGATTTAGGTGCCATGACTTGGGCGAAATATTTTAAGCTAAAGGATGTCAGCCCTGTAAATCATCCTTTTAATAATGAAGTTGCAGATGGTTTTGATTTGGACGGTATTACATGTTTGCATGGATCCGCTCCTGAAATTAATGATGGGCTAGTATTTGGTTCAGCTCAAGAAGTTATTCAATACAATCAAGGAACTCGTAAAAATGGATCACCTATCCATCCAACTCGTATTAATCCATTAAATGCACTAGGTATTCCGCAAAATGATGATTTATCAATTGACTTTGTTTCTTTAGGATTTAATGGAAGTTTGACGTTGAAATTCGACTATGCAGTTTTTAACCAAGAAGGCAATGATTTATGGGTTGTGGAAACATCTTTTGGCGCACCCGATTGCCAAACGTATCCAGAAGCTGCTTATTTCGAAGGATCTTTGAATGGAGTTAATTGGTATCCAATGGGAACAGTTTGTTTAGATGGTACTATTGATATTGGTGATGGTGTTTATGCAATTCAATATGTTCGCATTTCCGATCGTTCGCCTATGGCACAATTCCCAAATTCGGCCGATGGTTTTGATTTAGATGGTATTTTAGTGTTGAACGAAGATTGTCAGGTGCTGACAAATCCTTCTGTTAATTCAAATAAACAAACAACCAATAGTATTACTCCAAACCGAATTGCATTTTATGACAATGATGAAATTCCTGATGAAATAGCCGAAATTTCAGTTGGTCCAAATCCTTTTCAAAACACCTTTAAACTCTATTACGAAACAGGAACAATGAACGAGAAAATTGAAGTGAATATCTTCAATTATGTTGGTCAGTTGGTTCATAAGCAATTGCTCCAAATTCCTAAAAACACGCTAAGTGAACAAGAGATAAATGCCGATCATTTACCAAGAGGTGTGTATATTTTATCGGTTGAATCGGCTGGTCAGAAACAAAGTATGAAGCTGATTAAAAATTGATTTGTATCTTAATAATTAATGAAAGCCCCTGAAATGGGGCTTTTTATTTTTTATTCAACTTGTAATAGTTCTTAACTGAAAAATAGTTACATTTGAGTTTACAAAATCCACCATTTAATTTTCACATTAAAAAACTTGTTATGAAGCCAATTAATACAAAGCAAGCCGGTTCATTCCTTAGTGCTCTAGTACTTGGGTTTTCTATGCCATTTAATATGGTAAATGC
>CAXNGM010000148.1:0-6087 GCA_964201695.1 Bacteroidia bacterium
CGATTCTAAAATTGCACCTGAATTAAAATATCTATAATCTATTTTCTCAAAGTTATCGTCAAACATCCAAATAACAGGATGAAACTCTACAAATACAAATTGGCCATTGGGTTTCAGAAAATGGGAAACGATTTCAGCCCATTTGTTTAAGTCGGGTAACCAACCAATCGTTCCGTAACTTGTAAAAACAATATCGAATTTTTCATTGAGATGGTTGGGCAAATCGTATATATCGCAACATATAAACTTAGCATTCGATTGAGTGTCTGTTGCAATTTTCATTGCAGTTTCAATGGCTTTGTCTGATAAATCAATACCTGTAACGATAGCACCCAGTCGGCTCAAGGAAATGGAGTCTTGACCAAAATGGCATTGCAAATGAAGAATTGTTTTTCCTCTGATGTCGCCAAGCAATGCTAATTCAAATTCATTTAAGGATGTTTTTCCATTCAGAAATCCCTCAAGGTCGTAAAACTCCGATTTTAGATGAGCATCAATTCTGTTGTTCCAAGAATTTCGGTTTATTTCAATGTAATCTAGTTCTTCGTTCATTTTACTTATGTTCGGTTTTCAAAAAGATCATTCGAAATGCTCGTTGCTCATCGAATCCTGCTGAGGCTTGAACCGCTTTTCTAAGTCATTCATATACGAAGCATATCGCTCTTCTCTGCTGTTCGGCTGGCTTTGATTCAACTGAACCGATTGCTTCTCAGGAAATGTTTCGATATGTAAAGTCTGAGTTGGGAAGGCAAAACGAACACCCAAAACATCCGCCAGTCGAATAGTTTCCATGATAATCTCGTGTCGCGCCTTTAATTCTTCAGTCCAGGTTGTTGAACTAAAAAACACATTGAATAATATGTTAATCGAGCTTGTTGATAGTTCATTTACGTGAATCTCGTTTTCTTCATTTCGTGTTTGCGGATGAATTTCTACGATTTTGCGCAAACCTTCTACGTAAAGTTCGATTCGGTCTACAGGTGTATCGTATGCGAGATTGATAAACGTTTTGTATCGTCTAAATTGGCGCATTCCCAAATTATCAACCACCATATCCACCAGTTTTCCGTTAGGCACCGAGATGAGTGAATTGGCTCCGGTGCGAATGCGTGTAGAGCGGAATCCCACTTCTTCGATGGTTCCTGTAAAACCATCGGCCGAGACAAGATCACCAATTTGAAAGGGTTTGTCCACAAAAATCATCAAGGAACCAAACATGTTTTTGATGGTGTCTTGAGCGGCAAGGGCAAAGGCCAAACCTCCAATAGAAACCCCTGCAATGAGCGCGGTGAGGTTAAAATTGAGATTATTCAAAACAGCTACAATACCAAATATCACAACCAAAACCTTGGCCGATTTTTGAAATAAGGGTACCAACTGATCATCGAGTGTTGTTTCAGTTATTTCAGCGCGCCGTTTTAAAATCAATGTCAAAACATTCACCAATCTATAAAGTGCGATTGTCAGAAAAATGGGCAAAACAATATCGAAAGCCAATACAATGTAATACGCATAATTACTTGGAAATAATAAATTAGGAAACAAGCGATGCATTATTTTAACCAAGACAAAATAACTCATTGGAATGGCCATGTTATGAATAGCTTCACGGAACTCCAATGACACTTTCGTTTTTTGAATGAGCCGCCTAACGATACGTTCAATCAACACGATAAACAATTTATGAAGAATGAATCCAATAAGTATTAAAATCAAAACGCCTACATATTGCCAGACTTTTAAGCCCAAAAAACTTTTTTCGCTCATGCCTGGAAGCAAATTCATGAGCACCTCTGTTCCTAGAGGAAAAATAGCATGGTGAATTTCCGGAATCGCAATCAATGTATGAATGGAATATTGCCATTTGCCATTTTTACGAATTAGGTAGATATCCGGAAATCCTCGTTGGGGAATATACTCTTGCTTTTGCCCTATAGTATCAATGTATTCAGGATTGGATGGCATTTTGGCAAAATTGGGTTTATACCCACGACTGTCAAAAATCTGTTTCAACTGAATTGCCAATTGTTGATTCTGTTTGCTTGAATTCCCAAATACTTCGGCGGCTTTTGCTGGCTGAAAATGATCATCTTGTAGATAATAAAAGTGCTTAAACACCGCACTCTGAGGAGATTTTTGATCGAGTGGGTATTCCTGCGCTACAAGCCCTAAGGTTTGAAGGAAACATAAAAACACAACAATGTTTCTGAATCGAATTAGCGTTTTAAATACAGTCATACAAACAAAAATTAACAGGGCGAATTTACCGAATTATCGATGCTTAATATTGAATATTTGAAAACTTCTTCGGGCATTTGCTTCATGCATTGTTTACTTTTGTAAAATGTCCAAATTCCTCGAGAGCACACGTTCCATTTTATCCAAACCGAATTCTTGGTTGGTTATTTATGGTTTACTCGGACTACTTTCGGCCATTCAATTATTGATTACTACCCAGGTTTCTCCTAAAATTGGCTGGCCCACTCATTATAATAACTACCTGATTTTTAAAACTTCGTTCAGGCATTTAGTCGAAAACAAAGACCTTTACATTGAGCACCTGGGCGACCACATCGATTACTTCAAATACAGTCCAAGCTTTGCCGCTTTGATGATGCCTTTTGCTTATGTTCCTGATTGGATAGGATTACCCTGCTGGAATATCTTGAATGCATTGGTTCTTGCTTCTGCATTAATTCATCTTCCATTTATTGAAAATCGTGTAAAAGCTCCCGTACTTGCTTTGGCTATTATTGAATCGCTTACATCCTTACAAAATGCACAAAGTAATGCGCTCATCGCGGGTTTAATTATTTGGACATTTATTTGCCTCGAACGTAAACACATTGCGTGGGCTGCTTTACTTGTTGCGCTTTCCATTTACATTAAAATTTTCGGGGTCTTGGGTTTTATCCTGTTTTTATTTTATCCCAATAAATGGAAAGCAGCTGTTTGGTCGCTTTTCTGGATGCTACTCATTGGCATTCTTCCACTGGCTTTTGTATCGGTTCAACAACTTGTGTTTTTGTATCAAAGCTGGGGAAATTTACTTTCCTGGGATGTGAATGCATCGGTTGGCTTATCCGTACAAGGTTGGTTAACTTCTTGGTTTGGGTTAGATGTTCCCAAAAACCTTTTGCTAGGAATTGGAGCTCTTGTATTGTTATTGCCTCTTTTAAATTACAAGGAGTGGAAATCTCCCTTGTTTCGCATACTATACATGAGTGCCGTTTTGATTTGGATGGTTATTTTTAATCATAAAGCCGAATCCCCAACTTTCGTCATTGCATTTTCAGGTGTGTTGATTTGGGCGTTTTCACAGAAGTTAAATCACTTTCATAAAACACTTTTTATTGTGTGTTTTGTGCTGTGCAGTCTATCGCCTACCGATCTTTTTCCGATTTATTTGAAAAAGCATTTTGTCATACCATTCGTGTTAAAAGCCGTTCCTGTTATTGCCATTTTCGTACTTATTATTCATCAACTTTCAATGATGAGAAATGGAACGCATGTAAATAGTAAGAATAAATAATAGAAGTTTACAAAATAAATATCTCCCTATGAACGACGCTCATCTGCATTTACTTTTCAATCACTTACCTATTGTTGGTTCATTGATTGGCTTACTTATTTTGGCTGCTGGCATTTTCCTAAAACAAGGCCTAGTTCGAAAAACTGCCTTTGCGGTTTTAATTTTTTCGGCATTGGTTACGTTACCTGCTTTTAATACGGGCGAAGGTGCAGAACAAATTGTGGAGGAGTTACCAAGCATTTCACACAATCTCATTCACGAACACGAGGAAGCTGCTGAATTAGCACTTTGGCTTTCTAATGGATTGGGAATCTTGGCGCTCATTGCTTTCTATTTGGAACATATTCAACACAAATTTTCGGGAATGGCCAATTTGTTCACGCTCATTTTCAGCATCGGAACCTTTGTCTCGTTTGCAAAAACCGGAAATACAGGTGGAGAAATTCATCACCCCGAAATAAGCAATGTTTTAAATAACCCAGCTTCCGATACACTCCAAAATTTCGAGGAGGTTTTAAATAATCAAGATACACTCGAGAATTACAATGAGTCGGAAGAAGATAGAGATTAAATCTTACTGATTAATCTTTACGTATTTGTTCGAATTCGTGGGATCAAGCTCATTGAGTAGTTTCAAAATATCTTCCTTTTCAGTTGGAGTAGCTTGCTTGTATATATTCACCAATTCATCTGTTTTGGCGTTAAAAAACAACTGCACATTATAAGATGATGGTCGTTGTTTATTAACCGTTTGAATTTTAGTTAATGCGTCTTTGATAGACAGTTTCGCCACATCCATTTTGCTGTACATGTTATCCATACCCATGTGGTGATAGAGGTAATTGGCTTCTCTTAATGGACGATACACAGCATTCAGATAATTTTCGGTTAACCAAAAACGATTTCTTGGAGGAATGTCAGAACCCTTCCATCCTTTTCCTCCGTCGGTTTGAGCATTAATAACGGTTTGCTGAGCTTTTTGCCAATATGGAGTTCCGCCTTCTAAACTAAAACTGTCGTAATCCATAGCTAGAATAACATAGGCGTAATACCCAATAATACTCGACAAACTGGATACATATGCATTATCAGCAAATTCAATTGGCTGATATTCAAGGTAACGAAAGGCAATATCTTGATCAATAAAATTCAACATTAATGATCCATAATTCGAATTAAAAACAGGACGTCTTGCTTGAATTTGCAGAGTTCCCGACATTTCATCGGGTTGTGTAAATTTTGTAATGTTGAACGTTAAATTGCACTCAATACGCTCGTCGCGTTTAAATTGATCGTTTGTCCATTTACGGTTATTCATAAATTCACGAACCGCTGTTTCGAGGGTTGTGAAAATACGCTTATCACTTAATTGAATTCCTTGTGATAAAACAGATACTTTACAGTTAAGTTCCTGTGCTTGAATAGCAAATGGAAAAGCAAATACTAGAGCAAGAATAAAATTACGCATGTAACATAAGTTCGTTAAGGTAATCAGCAATATCGCAGGCTGCTTCGGTTTTTGTTTTTTGATCAAAGCTTCTCCATTTCCCATCGGGACTTCCAATCTCAATTTGATTCAAATCACTTCCAAAAACAGCATTTTCTTTTGTAATCGTGTTAAGAACGATGAAGTCGAGTTGTTTATTCTGCATTTTTTTTTCTGCATACATTTTTCCATCCGATGTCTCTAATGAAAAACCTGCGACAATCTGACCTGATTGTTTCAAATTCCCAAGAGCAGATAATATATCCTGCGTAGGTTCTAATTCAATCTGAAGTTTCTGATCCATCTTTTTCATCTTTCCTTCCACCTTTGTTTCGGGACGATAATCAGCAACAGCGGCAGTAAGTATTGCAGCATCTTTATCCGAAAATCGCTGCAAACAAGCATCATACATTTCACTGGCAGTTTTAACAGGTATCACTGTAATGTTTGGATGTTCAGCATGAAGCATAACCGGACCTGAAACCAATTCCACATGCGCGCCTCGAGATGCTAATTCTTCGGCCAAGGCATATCCCATTTTCCCAGAGGAATGATTGGAAATAAAACGTACCGCGTCTATCGACTCTTGCGTTGGACCAGCAGTCATTAAAATTTTCTTATTGTGCATCAATCGGTTACGTGCAAAAAAAGTCGATATCGCTGCTACAATATCTTCAGGTTCAGCCATGCGTCCTTCTCCTACCAAACCACTGGCAAGTTGTCCACTGGTTGGATCAATAATTAAGTTCCCGAAACCTCGCAATCGTTGAATGTTTTCTTGCGTTGAAGGATGTTTCCACATATCAACATCCATGGCGGGCGCAAAAAATACCGGGCATCGAGCCGAAAGGTAAACCGCCGACAAAAGACTATCGCATATTCCGTTAGAACAATGTGCCAATGTATTTGCACTTGTTGGTGCAATAATCATCGCATCGGCCCAAAGACCTAATTCTACGTGGTTCACCCATTCTCCTTGAGTACCAATGGTAAAGGTGGAATGAACGGGATTACGCGAAAGTGTGTGTAATGTTAATGGAGTAATAAAATCGCGGGCAGATTCGGTCAT
>CAXNGM010000149.1:0-6068 GCA_964201695.1 Bacteroidia bacterium
TGATAAATCGTGCGCGCAACATGACATCGAAAGATAAAGTCACACTCGATCGGATGTTGCAGCAATTGCAAAAAGAGCAACAGGAGTTACGCAAACTATTAGAGGTTGTTGACCAAAAGCAAACAGTTGCAGATAAATCGAAAGCGAAATTCGAAGAACTTCAAGATAAAATGAAGCACAAATTGGAGCGAACAAGCGCCAATCACGAAGAAACAAGCAAATTGGTTGAGTTGGGCAAAAAGCTTCAATCCATTACCAAAGAATGGGAGACCGCGAAAGATAAGAAGCCGGTAATTGCTAAAATGACGAAGCTATTATCTGCCGAAAAGCTCAAACGACTCGATAAAAAACAGCAAGAGAAGAAAGAAAAAGCCCAAGCGTTGGTTCTTGAAAAGAAGAAAGAAGAAATCAAGGTTGGCTCCAAAGTAAAACTCTTGAATGGCAGGCAAACAGGAGTTGTTGAAGAGATTCAAAATAATCGTGCAAGAGTTATTTTCGGTAATCTAAAAACACTTGCAAGTTTGGAAACCTTAGAGGTTGTGGATTAATTCCCCATTAAAGTCAAACTTCCTTTTTCTTGAAATACTTGATCTTTAATGTCGGTTCCTGAAATAACGTAGTAATAAGTTCCATTCGGCATAACCTCGTTATTTGATTTTCCGTCCCAACCATCACTTACCGAATTCCACGTATAAATTAAACGTCCCCAACGATTAAAAACGTTGGCTTGGAATGACTTTACGGCGTTATATTTTACTTGAAAAAGTTCATTAACACCATCTCCGTTTGGTGTAAAAACATTAGGTATTTCCAAAATAAGTTTGTCGCTTAAAACACGAATAATAGAGGAGTCCACATCACTACAACCACTTGAATTAGTTAGAACTAATTTCAAAACGTATGTGCCAGAATCTGGAAAAGTGATAGTTCCCGGTGCTGTAAAATTAATAAGAGAATCATTTAAATACCAGGCATATACTTCTCCGTTTATACTTTGATCGCTAACAAATACAGGCAAAGTGGTATATCCAGAGTCGACATCACATGTGAAATTTGCTGTAACAGGCAAGCCTGTAATATCAATTTGATCAGTAGCAGTATTACATAAACCTGTTCGAGTAAGAGAATAAGAACCCGCAACGGAAACTATGATTGAGCTTGATTGAGAACCATTGCTCCAGAGGTTTTGATCTAACCCACTGGAAATTAACTCAATTGAACCTTGGTCACATAATGAAGTTCCAGATAGGCTTGTAATGTTAGCATCTAACAATGTGTCCTGCCTGATTTCAATTTCCAAAGCGTCACTAACACAGTTTCCCTCCGTAGCAAAAACGTATAAAAAATCATTAATGGCTGAGGTCTGATAAGAATTACCACTTCCAAGTAATACGCCTCCAACAGGGCTGTCAAACCAAGAATAACTTGCTGTACCAATAACCGAGGCTAAAGGAATAGACTCATCCTCGCAATATCTTAATAAAGTATCCCCTTGAGGAATCGAAACAACAGAAAATTCAATGGATACAAAATCGAATATTGAGGAGCAATTACCGTTTGTTTGAACTACGTAATAGGAAGCGTTTAAATCTTGAGTTGGATTAAGAGATGAAGAATTTGAGATTAGTTGGCTTAAAGCTTCATCCGAATACCAACTTACTTGAGCTCCAATCTCAGAATTAACCGAAAGAGAACTAACAGCTTCTCCATTACAATATAAAGTATCACCTAGAATTTGAGGTTGAGGTAAATTTATAATAGTAATTGTTTCCGATTGCGAATCGTTACACAATCCGGATGCAACTGAGTAGTTTATGGTAATTGGCCCACTGAGTGTACTTAAATTTAGCGTATTCCCAACTATACCAGTTCCAGACCAAGAACCGCCAGATGTGCCAGTAACTAGTTGATTAAGATTGAAAGTTTCTAGACTACTGCATAAATCGCCAGGATTTGAAATTTCGGCATTTACGGCAGAACTCACATTGATTATTTGCATTTCGCTGGCAGGAACGTTTGCACAGCTATTTGTTGGAACAACTGTATAGGTTATTTCAATAGCACCAGACAATCCACTTGGGTTAAAAACACTTCCGTTGATACCACTTCCCGACCATGTGCCTCCTTGAGTACCTGTTACAAAATTAGAAAGATCAATTGGGGTTGATGTTTCGCAAAAACCTCCAGGAGAAGTCCATTCTGCCGAAAAAGGTTCGAAAGGAGCTTGACAGCCAGTATTTCCGTAAGATGGAATGCCATCATTTGTATAATTAGCGTAAGCACCATTTTGATCAGCATTATTTCCAGATGCATCAACCAAGTCGGCACGAATGTAAGATACCTCTTCATAGCAGGGAAAACTGCCATTTACTTGAATTCTAAGTGTTTGTTGCTGAGGAGTTGCTGTTGCATTGAAGTTGAGAAAGTGGCCCCCAGCTTCACCAGTATGTTCATGGTAAATGACGAACAATGTATCGGTCAGGTTAGCGAAAGAGTTCAACGCAGCCGAAACTTCGAAACTGGTGATTGCTAAAACTCTCTTTCCTGCAGGAATAATTCCCAAGGGTGGCTCAATTAAGAACCCACAGCTATTTAAAATAGTGGTGTTTAGTTCCGCAGTTTTACTACTAGTTAACGTATTCTGAACAAAACCATTGAAAGGTAAAGCGTTAACAGCATCAGAAGGCCAACCATCAGCAATTAGAATATCGCTTATGTTTATCGGATTTGCACCAACTCGAAATCGAAACATCTCATTAAGACCCTCGGGACTCCCACCAAACTGATCGTCGCAAGCATTAACGAGTATGGTTTCTATTTCAATACAGTTTTGTGCATTTAATAAAGATGAGTTAAATAAGATAATTAGAATAAATACTGATTTGATCCTCAATCCTAGCCCTATATGTTTAACTAAAAATGGAATGTTCGATAAATAAAATTTCATAGTATTTTTAGTTTTAAACTATCGTCGGGGTAGGAGGGCTTCTAAAAATCTAATCTCAGTTTCTCAACAATGTGATTGAACCATAGCGTTCGAAATCAGCACTAGTGTAGTCTTTTCCTTGTATTACATAGAAATAAACCCCATCTGGAACAGGTTTTCCATCGCGGGTTCCATCCCAACTGTTTGATGCTCCTTCCCATTGAAATACCGATTGTCCCCAGCGGTCAAAAATAGATGATCGGAACTCGATAATTCCAGCAGCTTTTGCTTTGAAAAAATCATTAAACCCATCGCCATTTGGTGTAAAGGTATTTGGGAGGTCTAAAACAAATACCCCGTTTTCAACGATAATCTCACGGGTAGTACTATCTATACACCCCCCATTATCACAAACTTGTTTTACTGAATATGTTCCAGCCGATTCTAATATGATTTGATTTAGAGCAGTGAGTGAAGTGGGAATGTTATTTACAAACCAAGAACATGAACTGCCACTAGCAGGAGATACAACGAGAGTATATGGCGCATACCCATTTTCGGAATTAACGCCGAAAGAAGTGTTTGGATTTAAATCGTTAACAGTAACTTGATCTGTAGCAGTATTGCAACTATTAGAAGCACTTACGGTATAATTACCTCCGTCACTTACAGTGATTTCTGTTGTTTGAATTCCATTTGACCAAGTTACAGGAAGTGTTGAAATAGCTGTTAATGTTACAGTTGAACCATTACACAAATCTAAAGAACCTGAGGTTGTTATTTGAACAGTAGCATTGCTTAAGCCCACCAATTGGACTTCAATCGAGCTGCTATTACATACGCTATTGTTGGCTACAACATATAGAGAAATTCCAGTTGCTGTTGGTTGGTAAGAAGCAGATTGGGAAAGTAATGTTTGTAAGGAAGCATCAGCATACCAGAAAATTAAATCACTGGATGTTGCAGTTAAAACCGGGATGGGGGTATTTTCGCAAACTTCAACAAGAGTTGATGTAACAGGAGTTGATGGAGCAGCAACAACATTCAAATTGAAACTAGCAACCGACGATTCACATGTTCCAGAAACGGAAACAGCATATAAGGTTGTGCTGTTTGTTAATCCAACATTGAAGTTAGAGCCAATACCAATTTCATTTGTTAGAGCCGCATCAGCATACCAATAAACCAAGGATCCAGGAATAGAGTCGGCCTGAAGTGAAGCCGTTGCAGCAGAACTGCAATATGAATCATCACCAATAATTGTTGGGGTTGGTAAAGTGCCTACATAAATAATGTTTGATCGAACGCCATTACAAACGGGATCCGATACGGTGTATGTTACAGTAGAACTCGCATTCACAAGCGATGGATCGAATGTGTTGCCAGTAACCCCATTTCCTGACCATGTTCCACCTGCTTGGCCTGTTACAAGATCATCTAGATTGATTATCGCAGTTGAACTGCAAATAAATCCTGGGTTTGTCCAACTTGCGTTTGGACCTTGATTAACATTGATAAATTGGGTGTATGACAAAGCACATTCGCTGACTTCTGCATTGTATGTAATTGCGATATTTCCGCTTAATCCATTGGGATCAAAGGATGTGCCTGTAACACCTTCTCCCGACCAATTTCCAGGACTTCCATTTTGCAGAAATGCAGATAGATCGATGCTCCCTGCAGACTCACAAATAGTACCCGGGCTTGTCCAAGTCGCATTTAATTGAATAATATTAATGTCTTGAGTATCAAAATCAGAACATCCTGTGGGTCCAACGGTGTATGTGTATGTGTTAATTCCTGAAGCTAAAAGTGGATTCAAAAATGAACCACTAACTCCGGGGCCTGTCCAGATTCCTCCTGAAGTGCCAGTTAAATACTGGTTTAAGTCAACTAATGTTGCTGAAGCGCAGATATTTGTAGGCGATGTCCAAGATGCATCCGAAGAATTTATTAGAGGAATACTCTGCGTTAAAACATCATTACAATTTCCAACAGTTACAGAGTATGTTAAGCTCACAGACCCAGATAATCCTTCTGGGTTGAAAGTATTACCTGTTACGCCTTGCCCAGACCAAGTGCCTCCAGGAGTTCCAGAAACCAACGTGCTTAAATTGATCGAATTAGC
The DNA here is from genome assembly GCA_964201695.1 of Bacteroidia bacterium. Taxonomy (GTDB): domain Bacteria; phylum Bacteroidota; class Bacteroidia; order M30B66; family M30B66; genus CALQRR01. The sequence goes on from CAXNGM010000149.1 coordinate 5,055, forward strand.
GAGTGTACATATTGGTTGGGAAAACCAGGCTGCTGATAATTGTGTATTTATTAGTTGAACTTGAATAGGCGTACTGAAGCAAATCCCATTTCGTGTTGCTAACCAAAAAGTTACATTACTTTGAGTCGGCTGATAATTGGCACCTTGGAATATTAAATTCTGTAAATTTTGATCGGAAAACCAGAAAATAGAATCGGATGCTACAGCTGTTAAAACAGGAATTGGATCGCTTGAACACGTATTTACTATTGGACTCGAAACCGGAGGATTAGGAGCCTGAAATACAGTAAAAGACTTTGATGAAACATTTGAAACACACGTTCCTGCATTTTGAACAACATAATATGTTTCATTAGAGGTAAGACTTGGAGAAAACGAAACTCCAAGACCCACTATATTAGTGAGAGCTGCGTCAGTATACCATGTGGTTGTAGCTCCTGCAATAGAATCTATTGAGAAAACAGCAGAGGTTACAGAACTACAAACAGCACTTGGGCCGGTGATTGTTGGTGTTGGTAAATTGCCCACATAAATAGTATTCGACCTAGATCCAATACAGGTTGTACCTTGAATTGAATAAGTAATTACAACACTACCAGAAACAGCAGATGGATCAAAAATACTTCCTGTAACACCGTTTCCAGTCCAGTTACCTCCAGTCTGTCCCGTAATGAAACTATTCAAATCTACAGTCGATAAATCTCCACAGAAAACACCAGGACTTGTCCAACTTGCATCTGGACCCGGATCAACATTAATTATTTTGGTTGTGGTCTGTGAACAGCCATTAAGTGAAGCAGTATATGAAATGCTGATAGGACCACTTAAACCTGCAGGATTGAATGAAGTTCCAGTAACTCCTAGCCCACTCCATGTGCCAGGTGAACTGGTTGCTGCCAAAGGGGCCAAATTGAAGATGCCATTCGATTGACAGATTGTTAAGGGATTAGTCCAATTTGAGTTAAGCGCTTGAACAAAAACGACATGCGATTCGCTATCGCTACAGCCTGGAAC
>CAXNGM010000150.1:0-6037 GCA_964201695.1 Bacteroidia bacterium
GTTAATCTTGTCTTATGATAAAATTACTCCTATTTTTGGCAAATAAATTTTAAATAGATGAACATACAATTATCCGAAGAACATCTGATGATACAAAAAGCTGCTCGAGATTTTGCGCAGAATGAATTAAAATCAGGTGTTATTGAACGAGATGAGAAACAACAATTTCCTGCAGAACAAATTAAAATGTTAGGTGAATTGGGGTTCATGGGAATGATGGTAGATCCTATATATGGTGGAAGTGGAATGGATACCCTCTCATATGTATTGGTTATGGAAGAACTTTCCAAAATTGACGCATCTGTATCGGTTGCTGTTTCTGTAAATAACTCGCTTGTTTGCTGGGGTCTTGAAACATTTGCCAATGAAGAACAAAAGCAAAAATACTTAGTGCCACTTGCAAAAGGCGAAAAGTTAGGTGCATTTTGTTTATCAGAACCAGAAGCGGGTTCGGATGCAACATCTCAAAGAACTACTGCAGAAGACAAAGGTGATTATTATTTGCTAAATGGAACGAAGAATTGGATTACTAATGGGAGTTCAGCTTCTACTTATTTAGTTATTGCACAAACGCATCCAGAAAAAGGTTCAAAAGGAATTAATGCATTCATCATCGAACGAGGAATGGAAGGTTTCATTGTCGGTGCAAAAGAAAATAAATTAGGGATTCGTGGTTCAGATACTCATACATTATTATTCAATGATGTTAAGGTTCCGAAAGAGAATCGTATTGGTGAAGATGGATTCGGATTTAAATTCGCAATGAAAACGCTTGCTGGTGGTCGTATTGGTATTGCAGCTCAGGCTTTAGGAATTGCTTCAGGTGCATACGAACTTGCTTTGGAATATTCAAAACAACGTTCTGCTTTTGGAAAAGTAATCTCTCAGCATCAAGCTATTCAATTTAAATTAGCTGATATGGCTACCGAAATAGAAGCGGCTAGATTGCTTGTTTTTAAAGCAGCTTCCGATAAAGACAACCATTTAGATTATACTACTTCTGGAGCTATGGCAAAACTTTACGCTTCAAAAGTGGCAATGGAAGTTACAGTTGAAGCCGTTCAGGTTCACGGTGGTTATGGTTTTGTGAAAGAGTATCACGTTGAGCGTTTGATGCGTGATGCTAAAATCACTCAGATTTATGAAGGTACTTCCGAGGTTCAAAAAATAGTTATTGCACGATCTATTTTAAGTTAATAGATATTCAAAATTCAGAAAGCCAGTTTTAGAAATAAGACTGGCTTTTTTGTTTAAAACAAGGGTTGAAGCATTTCCATTTTATTGGCCCTCGAACCTTTGATTAGAATTGTCGCATGCTCTATAGGATTTTCAGAAAACCAAGAAAATGCTTCTTCTGTGGTGTCAAATAATTTGGATGCTCCTGTTATCTCCGCTTTTTTATACAATTCTCCTATCAAATAAACTTGCTTGAATGCTTTACTAGTAGCTAATTTACCAATTCTAGCATGTTCCATTTCGGAAGTACTTCCAAGTTCCATCATTTTGCCAATAATGAGGATTTTGTTATCGGAATGCATTTCTGCAAAGTTCAAAATTGCAGCTTCCAAGCTTGTTGGATTTGCATTGTAGGCATCCATAATTAATGTGTTCTTCCCTGTTTCAATAATCTGGGAACGGTTATTATCTGGATTATACGAACGGATTGCATCTTGAATAGCTTCATCTGGAACATTGAAATATACTCCAATAGCAAGGGCGGCCATAATATTCTCAAAATTATATCGTCCCATCAATTGGGTATCTATTGAGTTCTGCCTATAAATTTCATTTTTCTTCTTCCAAGAAAATTTTACAAAAGGATTAGATCCTTCAAATTCTCCCCAAACATTGTCGGTTTCACTATTCCCGAATGTGAAATTTTTAATACCACTTCCTTTTTCAATAAAAATGGAATGCATGGAATTGAGAAAAATAAGACCTTCTTTCTCTCTTATAAAATCGTACAATTCGGTTTTGGTTTTTATAACACCATCCGGACCTCCCATACCTTCGAGATGCGCCAGTCCAATATTGGTAATTAGACCGAAGTTGGGTTCAGCAATTTCTACAAGTTCTTTAATATCGCCTTGTTTACTTGCTCCCATTTCAATGATTGCTATTTCCGTTTCCTTTGTAATGCGAAGTAATGTAAGTGGAACACCGATGTGATTATTCAAATTCCCAAGCGTCGCAAGTGTGTTGAATTTTTTCGCTAACACATTTCTAACGAGCTCTTTTGTTGTGGTTTTTCCATTACTCCCCGTAATACCAATAACTGGAATGTTCATTTTTTGTCGATGCAATTGGGCTAAATCCTGTAAGGTTTTTAATGTGTTTTCGACAAAAATAAAACGCTTGTCAAGACAATACTCGGAATCATCAATCACCGCATGCTTACATCCAGCCTCTAAAGCTTGAAGTGCAAATGCGTTTCCGTTAAAGCTCGGTCCACTCAGAGCAAAGAAAATACTATATTTAATTGGATTGCGTGAATCGGTGCAAACCAATGGACTAGCAAGGAAAGTGGAATAGATTTGATCGAGTGAAGTGTGTACCATAAAAAAGAAAAACCCCGTAAATATAAAATTTACGGGGTTTGCAAATGAGTTAATTTATTATTTGTTCTTACCTAATCCAACAGGACTTCCTACGCGAGTCATTGCGCAACGGAATCCGATGTAATCAGCAGCCAATCGTTCATCTAAGTAACGACGTGTTCCTGGTGACATATAATAAGCACGATCTTTCCAAGATCCTCCTTTGTAAACACGCGATTTATTATTAATCATCGAAGTGGCTCCAAACTCATACATCACTTTATCTTGCTCTGAATCTTCTTCTGCGTAAGAAGTACTGGATTCTTTATCTCCATCAAAAACATCAATATTATCAGCTTTACGATAATTGCGACGATCCGCACTTTCCTCTTCAGTAACATTTCTGAATTTTATACGACCCAACGAATCTTTATCGGCAACGGTATTGTCTTCGTTTCGAACAACGGTTTTGTAAACGTTTCCTCTAAATGCTCTGAAATCGGAAACGTCTTCTGGAGAAAGTGGACGATACACATCCATAACCCATTCTGCAACATTGCCAGCCATGTTAAATAAACCATAATCATTCGGCCAATAAGCAGTTACCTCGCCAGTGATATCTGCATTATCATTTAAATTTCCAGCTGTTCCCATATTATCACCTCGCCCACGTTTAAAGTTGGCAACCATTTCCCCTTTGTAGCTATCCTCTGGATTACGTAAAATATGACCATTCCATGGATACATTCTACGTTCAGTTATTAATTCTTGTTCGGAATTACCAATGAGACCAAGTGCTGCAAATTCCCATTCAGCTTCTGTTGGAAGTCTGTATCGCGGTAACATAATACCATCTTCCATTTTTACTTTACGTGTAGCTCCTTCTCCTTTACTCGGATCTAAATCAACCGGATCATTTTTAACCAATCCTTCATATTGTCCAGATAAATAGGCATCCGTATTGAAATTATTATCAGCAACTTGACTTGCATCCATTTTCAATACACCTTCACGAATCAAAATAAATTCATTCACACGATCGGTTCTCCATGCACAATAATCGTTTGCTTGAAGCCAATTTACTCCAACTACTGGATAGTTTTGATAAGCTGGATGGCGAAGATAATATTCAACATACGGTTCATTGAATGCCAATTTATCGCGCCAAACAAGTGTGTCGGGTGTAGCTTTTAAGGCAACATCTGGATAATCCACATCATAAACACGCTTTAGCCAATATAAATAATCACGGTAATATTGATTTGTGATTTCTGTTTCATCCATATAAAAGGAAGAAACAGTAATGCGTCTTGGCATATTATCCCATTCATGTTGGATTTCTTGTTCGGTCCTACCCATAGTGAAAGTACCGCCTTCAATAAGAACCAAACCGGGCCCAGTTTCCTGCTCAGTATAATCTACTTTGAGGAAACCACCGTTTTTAGGTTGATTGTATTTCCAACCTGTTGCATTCGATTTAGATGAAGTGTCATTACATGACTGCAGAAATACAGCACCAGAGAGTACTAATAATCCCAAAGAAATTGACTTTGTTTTTGAAAGCATTGTCGTTGTTTTTGGTTGTAAGTTTTTCATGAAGTATTAACTGTACAAATAAACTAAAAAGATGGGCAATTTATTGTGCGGAAGCGTTTCTTTTTCGGTTTGCAATCAACTTGCATCGAAACAGAAATCTCATGAGCCCCACCTGTAGTGTTTGTTAAACGCGAAATTGTAACATCGTAGCTGTAACCAAACTTGAATAATCCTTGTTGAATTCCAACTAATGCTATAAATGCATCTTTGTTTCTGTACCATAATCCCGCAACAAATGGAGATTTTTGGAAGTACATTCCTACGTTAATTTGACGGAAATCTTGTTGTTGTTGAAATAATATGTTAGGAGATATTTTTGCCGGATCATTAAAACGCGTTTTGCGAGATAAAGGAATTGATGCTCCTGCATGCGCAGTAATTTTCATCGGTAATCGGCTGGAAGGAACTAAAAACGATTGGTCTGGTTGTGTTAAATGGTGCGCGGCAAACCCAAAAAAGAACCGCTCACTATACCCAATCATGCCTGCGCTAAAATCAACATAATTAACGGAATTTGGTCCAAAAACCTCATTGGTGTTGTAAATGAATCCATATCTTCTATCAATCTGATCTCCAAAAGTTAATTTGGACCAATCTAATGTTCTTTGAGCATAAGTAGCTTGAAATCCTGCTTTAATGGAAAAATTTCGATTTACTTCTAAGTGGTATGAATAGATTCCACTAAAATTTAATGTATTTAATGTTCCTTGTCCTGCAACATCATTCATTACTAAAATACCGATTCCACCATTAAGTGCATCAACATGTTGATCGTAAGAAGCACTGTACGTAATGTAATTGCCTGGAATTCCTGGCCATTGATTTCGGTAATTTAGAATAAACCTTGGGCATCTAGCCACTCCAGCAAATGCGGGATTCAAATAAAGTGGATTTGCATAGAACTGCGTAAATTGAGGATCTTGCGCCTTAACTTCTTGAAGTATAGCAGTTAACAAAAATGCGATTGTGAGTATTTTCTTTAGCATCGTAACGAATTTAGGTCATTATAACGATTAGTCCAAATAGGTGTTACAAATTTTTTGATGTAATTATGAAACAATAATGTAAGAAAGGTTACGTTTAATAGCCTTGAGCAAATGTAAAAGAAAAAACAAGTTTATCAAATCATTTCTTTGAGTTTTCATTTACATACGCTTGTTTATTCATTTTATTTTAAATATTTTAAACATTACTTAGGTGAGATTTTCTAATTCTGTCAAACAATCCTGTATATTTCGGGTTTAATTTTGGAAAGATATTTTTTAGAAAATCTTAATTTTATCAAGCATTTCATGAGCATATACTCAAAATATATTGTACTAGTCATCTTAATTTTCTTGAATTCGTTCTCATACGCACAAGAAAATAAATCATCCCAACAAATAAAATGGACTCAGCCTAAAGAAATTAAAATATCTCAATACGATACTCAAAAATTATTGAGTTTTGAGGGAGCTCAATATATAGGTGAGATAAAAGAACTGCCATACATTCAAAAGGCACTTCCTATCCAATACAACATGGAAGTGGCTTTTGCAGAAATTGAAAATCCAATTTACACTTCAATAATTGCCTCAGAATTAAACCTGCTTCCGAGCAACCTAAATCTTTTAGATTCTCCCGAACTTATTTATGCTACTGTCTATGATAAGAAAGAACCGTTTCTCGAATATCGAATTCTTCCATTCAGAAAAACGGCAAACGGAATCGAAAAGCTTGTATCGTATGAACTGAATATCTCTTATTCCCCTAACACACAATCTTCAGCGAAACCCAAATCGCTTGTCGCCAATTCCATTTTATCCTCTGGGACGTGGTTCAAAATTGGTGTTACTTCAACAGGAATTTATAAAATAAGCAAACAATCGCTCATAAATATGGGAATGAACACCGCATTCAATCCC
>CAXNGM010000151.1:0-6033 GCA_964201695.1 Bacteroidia bacterium
TTGCTTTGTTGCTATAATTAGCTTCTTTTTAAGTCACATATTAAATTCTCAAATTTTAATAAACGAAGGCTCAAATAAAAATTATTCAACCATAGCCGACGAAGATTTGGAATACGGCGATTGGATAGAGCTATACAATGCGGGGAGCAATCCTGTAAATTTGGAAAATTATGCTTTAAGCGACGATATAGACGAAACGGATAAATGGCAGTTTTTGCCATATACCATAGGTGCGGGAGAGTTCATTACTGTTTTTTGCAGCGATAAAAATAGATTTCCAATCAATAATCCAGACTTTGAACAAGTTGTTTCTGTTGCTGACTACAATCCATTATTTGGTTGGAATACACATCAATTTACAAATCCTTTTTATTGGGATGGCACATCAAGTATTTTAATAAATATTTGCTCTTATTCAAACTCAGGCTATACATCGAACTCTATATTTAATCAAACAGACACCGATTACCCTTCAACAGTTTTTAACTATCAAGACGGTAGTGCCGTTGCATGCTCATTCGGCACAGGTTACACGGCCAATAGAAGACCGAATCTGAAACTTAACGATGTAATTATTGGAACAGGGACTGCACAAAATGGTAATACAGAATACCCGGCTCCTTACGGAAACTGGTGGTGGGGTGCGAAAAACCAAATGATTATTCCCGCCTCTGAATTAATTAGTGCGGGTCTTGTTCCGGGCATTATCAATTCCTTATCGTTTGATGTTGCCGATTCGCTGTCCAATACCGTTTACACGTATATTGATTTCAACTTTAAATTAACTGACGAGATACAAGTCTCAGAAGTTTTTGAAGTTGTAGAACCCCCTTATCGTTTCCACACAAATTTCAAAATATCAAACGGAGGAGAAAATATCTATTTGTTTTCTCCTTCTGGCTCGTTGTTGAGCACTTTAGATGTTGATGTTGATATGTTAGATGTGAGTGTGGGTTTGTTAAATGATGGTTCTTCGAACAGGGTTTATTTTACACAACCAACTCCCGGCGGAAGCAATAACTCTTCAATAGGTTATGGCTCAACCGCTATTCCGCCAGTTTTTAGCATGTTATCTGGCATTTATCAAACGCCATTAAATATAAATATTGGAGATTTTAATCCTCCTTCTGCTCAGTCTGAGGTGAGATTTACACGAGACGGGAACGACCCTACTCAAGATTCCGAATTATATACAGGCGCTCCCCTTTTCATTTTCCAATCAACAACATTAAAGGCTAGAATATTTTCCCCGAATAATCTCCCAAGTTCGATAACTTCTGCCTCCTATTTAATAGGAATAGATCATGTTACTCCAATTATTTCTATCACTACAGATAATTCAAATTTATATGGCCCAACTGGTATTTTTGATAATTGGCAGCAAGATTGGCAAAAAGCGGCGCACGTAGATTATTTTGACACCGATAACATCCTCATATTTTCGCAAAACTCAGGGATGCAAATAGATGGCGGTGCTGGTGGTAGCCGCTCTCATCCACAACACTCTTTTAGATTAGAGCTAGATAATAGTATTTTGGGGGAGGGGCCTATCGAACATTTAGTAATTCCGAACCGTCCCAATCGAACCAAATACAGCAATTTTTATCTAAGAAACGGAAGTAACGCATACTTGGCGCAGCCCTACAAAGATGGGTTTACGACCATGGCAATGTCTGAAGAAACCAATAACTACTTCTCTGCCATGAGACCTGTTACCGTTTATATAAATGGCGGTTATTTTGGTTTGTATGAATTACGAGAAAAATTTGACTCGGAATATTTTAATTTTCTTGATGGCGGAGATAAAGACGAAACCGACATCCTATCATTAAGTTATTGGTATGGGAGCGTTTTAAGAGCTGTTCAAGGTTCAGTTGATACCTTCTATAATGCAGCGGCTCAATTCAACGAACTCGATCCAGAAAACTCTAATTTCTGGAGCTTGGCTGATGAGTTGTTCGACATGACTTACTACACCGATTATATAATTGCCGAAAGCTGGATGGGAAATGTTGACTGGCCTCAAAATAATATAAAAATTTACAAATCCGATTCAACCAATAATAGATATCGCTTTTGTTCAATTGATTTGGAGGGCTGTCTTGCCCCAACGGGTTTTGTAGATTGCACTTTTGATCATATAGAATACCTGTTAAACCAAGATCCAAACAATCCTTTTATCAACGTTTTTCTAAAAAGCATCCAAAACAATCGCTTCCACGATTATTTCATCAATCGTTTTGCAGATAATATGAATACAACCTATCGGCTCGAAAGATTGCTTGCTTTAGAGAACGACTTCTTTAATTCATTTGTAGTAGAAATGCCAAATGAATACGCACGATGGGGCGACCCCAACAACATTAATCAACAAATGAATGATTTTTATAACAACCACTTAGTATTGCAAGATCAGCTTTCTCAGCGTACCGGTATAGTTCGTGATGATATTCAATATCATTTCAATTTACCAAATCAAGTGGATTTAACTTTAGATGTGTTTCCTGAAGGAGCAGGAAAAATTAATATTAGTACCGTAACACCTGATGAATATCCTTGGGAAGGTGTTTATTTCAATGGAATTCCAATTAAAATTCAGGCGGTAGCAAATCCCGGCTATAATTTCTTGCATTGGGGAAATAATCCACTAATTACAGATACCTTAAACGCTTATTTTTTAGATACCCTTTCAAGTAACCCAATTGTATTTAATGCCTATTTCGAAGAAATAGATGTAACGGGTATCGATGATTTTGCCACTTCTGGCAACTGGACAATTTTCCCTAATCCTGCAAATTCACAGCTTTTTATTAAAAACGAAATCTCGACTTTTGGAAAATCCTTTACATACCAAGTTGCTGATTTAACCGGAAGAATTATTGCCTCTGGAAATATAACCAACCCAAATATGTCAAATAGAATTGACATAAGCAATTTGGCCCCATCGGTCTACTTATTAAGTATTTACGAAAGCGGAAAACACGCAAAACAACTGAGTTTCGTTAAAAGTAAGGGTTAAAACTAATTCTAATTCATAACCCGATACAAACTCCCTGAAATCAATGCAATAATCTATGCTCACATCGTGTCACAATAAATGAACGTAAAGAAAACAACTCGAAAAATTAGATTATTCTCAACAAAACAGCCCCAATTGAGTTATCTGAATTATCACTATTTTCGCACCGCAAAAAATTAAAACATTCCATGAGCAAAGACCGGTTTCAAGGACACGATTATTATCAGATAGACGATCTGCTAACAGAAGAACAGCTATTAATTCGCGATACTGTTCGTGCTTGGGTTAAAAAAGAAGTAACTCCAATCATCGAAGATCACGCGCAAAAAGCGACTTTTCCAAAACATTTAATCAAAGGATTAGGCGAAATTGGTGCCTTTGGCCCTTACATTCCTGTTGAATATGGCGGTGGCGGAATGGACCAAATTACTTACGGTTTGATAATGCAAGAAATTGAACGTGGCGATAGTGGCATTCGTTCAACTGCATCGGTTCAAAGTTCTTTGGTTATGTATCCCATTTACAAATACGGTTCTGAAGAGCAGCGTATGAAATACCTTCCCAAATTAGCTACTGGCGAAATGATGGGTTGTTTTGGTTTAACAGAACCGGATTCAGGATCGGATCCAAGTAGTATGATTACCAATATCAAAGATATGGGCGATCATTATTTGCTTAATGGTGCTAAAATGTGGATTTCTAACTCGCCTTTTGCAGATATCGCAGTTGTTTGGGCGAAAAATGATGAAGGTAAAATCCGCGGGATTATTGTTGAACGCGGAATGGAGGGTTTCACAACTCCCGAAACTCATGATAAATGGTCGCTTCGCGCATCATCAACTGGAGAACTTGTTTTTGATAACGTAAAAGTTCCAAAAGAGAATTTACTTCCAAACATAGAAGGATTAAAAGGTCCACTCGGCTGTTTAAATTCGGCACGTTATGGTATTGCATGGGGGGTAATTGGTGCGGCTATGGATTGTTACGATTCTGCTTTGCGTTATTCGAAAGAACGAGTTCAGTTCGGAAAACCAATTGCTGGCTTCCAGCTTCAACAAAAGAAATTGGCTGAAATGATTACCGAAATTACCAAAGCTCAATTATTATGTTGGAGATTGGGTGTTCTTCGTAATGAAGACCGCGCAACAGCAGCCCAAATTTCTATGGCGAAACGTAATAATGTGAATATGGCATTAGAAGTTGCAAGAGAAGCTCGTCAAATGCACGGAGGTATGGGCATTACAGGCGAATATCCAATTATGCGACATATGATGAACCTTGAATCGGTGGTGACTTACGAAGGCACGCACGATATTCATCTACTTATTACAGGAATGGATATTACAGGATTAAATGCGTTTAAATAATTGATGCATTAAAATCCGTTAAATAAGTTTAATTTCGATTTGTTCATTAAACCCAACTACTTATGATCATATACGGAATAAAAAACTGCAACACTATGCAAAAGGCATTTGATATCCTCGATAACAATGGTGCGCAATATGCTTTTCATGATTATAAAAAAGAAGGGATTACAGAAGAGATTTTAAGGGAATGGTTTAAAAAAGAACCCTGGATTAAATTTGTAAATAAGCAAGGCTTAACTTGGAAAAAAATGCCCGCTGAAAAGCAAGCCACGTTGAAAGACGAAGATTCTGCTGTTTCTCTTATGCTCGAAAATACAAGCATGATTCGTCGTCCAATTATTGACACCGGAAAAATGTTAATTTTTGGCATTGATGAAAATTCTATCCTTGAGTCAATATAGTTCCTGTATATTTCTATCTGTAAATAATAATAACTAATAAAAGCCCCCTTGGAGATCAGTATTCTTCAAGGGGTTTTTTTATTGTCCTTTTAGGAAATTTATTTGCGGAGTCTTTGTCTTGTTAAGCTGAAATTCAATTGCTTGCATAAATCAAACTATTGTTTTGTATTGTTGAAAACTCTTAATTGCGGAAAATTTCAACCATGAAAAAAACACTGAATATTTTTGCAGCTCTTTTGTTGTTTTCCTTCTTCTCTTGCCAAAAAGAGGCAATTATCGAGAATTCTAATCCAGTAGCTTCAACAGAAAATTATGCATTAAGAACAGCTGCCACGTTTCCTGAAACATTCGAAAACGGCACAAAATCAAGCTATACAACTGGTAATGCAAGTCTTGGAAGCGGAAGTTGGAACTTCAATAATGCAATGATTGGAACATCTTCTTCCGACAGAAAAACAGGTGCTAAAAGCGCTCGTATTCAAGGTTCTGGAAGCATCGGGATGAATTTCAACACGTATTTCGCGGTAAATTTTGTTACGGTCCAGCATGCTAAATATGGAACAACGGGCAACTCAACTTGGCAGCTTTGGTATTCAACCAATAATGGAACTTCTTGGACGCAATCAGGGTCAACAATAACAACCTCTACTACAACATTAAGCAGTTCCAACTTCACTTTAAATTTGAGTGTTCCTGCCCGATTTAAAATTGTGAAGCTCAGCGGAACGGGTATTTTAAATATCGACAACTTTCTTATCGACGAACCAGGTGAAAACCCAAGCCGCGATGATAATATGGCCTTAGGAAATCCGAGCAATGCAACAACCAGTTTGTCAAATCCGAACAATTATTTATTGGTAAAAACGCAATATTCATTGAGTTATAACAGCTCAAAAGGCGGTGCAAATTGGGTTAGTTGGCATATGAGCAATTCTTGGAAAGGGGCCGCCGCTCGTTGCGATTGTTTTACTTCAGACACACAAATTCCATCAACATTTTTCAGAGCTGCCTCTACAAGTTATAGTGGGTCTGGTTTTGATCGTGGACACATGTGTCCATCCGAAGATCGCGATGGTTCATCAACAGACAATGCGGCTACGTTTTTAATGTCGAATATGATTCCTCAAGCTCCCAACAACAATCAAATTACATGGAATAGTTTTGAGGGCTATTGCCGCAATTTATTGAATCAAGGAAATGAATTGTATATTCTTTCTGGAGGATATGGCTCTGGCGGAACGGG
>CAXNGM010000152.1:0-6010 GCA_964201695.1 Bacteroidia bacterium
TGGAAAGTTCCACATTTCGAAAAGATGCTTTACGACAATGGGCAATTATTGAGTTTGTATTCAGAAGCGTTTTTACAAAATGGCGATGCCGATTACAAGCAAATTTGTATAAACACAGCAGAATTTCTACAACGCGAATTAACTGCTGAACAGGGTTATTTCTTTTCGGCTTTGGATGCCGACAGCGAAGGAGTTGAAGGGAAATTTTATGTGTGGACAATTGCCGAATTAAAAAACATTTTAAACGAAATAGAATTTCGCATTGCATGCTCGTATTATAACATCAACGAGTTTGGATATTGGGAACACGAGAACTACATTTTGATTCGGCGGGAAGAAAATCGAATTGTTTGCGAAATCTTGGAAATACAAGAAGAAGATCTCGATTCAAACATCCATTCAATCAATAGTAAACTTTTAAATGCGCGTTCGGAACGAATTCGTCCGGGATTGGATGATAAATTATTATGCAGTTGGAATGCAATGTGCATTCGTGGTTTGGCCGATTTATCGATTGCCTTGGATGATTTTGAATATTATGAACAAGCCAAGAAAGCAGCACTTTTTCTATTGAAAGAACTAAAAGATTCCAATGGCAGATTATGGCACACCTGGAAAAATGACAAAGCTTCGGTTCCGGGATTTTTGGAAGATTACGCCTTTCTCATTGATGCCTTGATTGGACTTTACCAAGCGAGTTTTGAATCGCAGTGGTTGTTCGAAGCCCGCGATTTACTCTACACCGTTTTCGATGATTTTGAGCGCAGTGAATCGGGCTTGTTTTATTTCACATCTTCCCAACATGGTGTTTGGGTAGCCAGACAATTGGAAACATCCGACAATGTGCAACCCGCATCCAATTCCATGATGGCAAGAAACTTAAACACCTTGGGTATCTTCTTAGAAAAGTCAGAATGGATTCTACAAAGCGATAAAATGTTGCGCACTGTACGCGAAGAATTAATGAATTATGGCGCAGGCTATTCCAATTGGGCAATGCTTGCTTTGGAACACGTTTCGGATTTTAAAATAGTGGTAATTTGCGGTCCCGGAGCGCATAGCACTGCAAGAAAATTACAACAAACCCATCGTCCCGATTTACTCATAGCAGCTTCTGAAAACGAAAATCTACTCCCTTTGTTTGAAGGTAGAGCTCAGGTTGATCGCTTGACATATTATGTTTGTCGCGGTTCGCATTGCGAAGCACCTGTGTATGAATTAGAAGATTTGAGAATTTAATTATTAAACTTATAAGATATCCAAACGAACATTTATTCTTTCTTAACTTTAACCTTTATTATTTCTATTTATTAGTATAAATCTATCAATCAAATGTTATCCGAATTAGTCAGCCGTTTAGTCCATTTCACCGACCAGCATGTGTTTCTTACTGGCAAAGCGGGCACAGGAAAAACCACACTCTTGCACGAAATCGCTGAAAAAACACATAAGCGTTATGCTATTGTCGCACCAACCGGTGTTGCTGCAATTCAAGCTGGAGGTGTTACCATTCATTCCTTTTTAGGGATTCATCCGCATACGTTTTTGCCTTGGGGCGACATTCCTGCAAACAGCAGCATTCCAGTCGAAACTGCATACAGCTTGAATCGTGGATTGCGCATGGTTCAAGAGAAAATCAATCTTATAAAAAGCATTGACCTTTTAATCATCGATGAAATCAGTATGGTTCGTTGCGATTTATTGGATGCCATCGATACAGTTTTACGCAAATACCGCGATCCACTTAAGGCATTTGGGGGCATTCAACTGCTCATGATTGGCGATCTTTTTCAGCTCCCTCCGGTTGTTCGCGATGAAGATGCACGCATTCTCTCAAACTGTTATCCGGGATATTATTTTTTTGAAAGTAAGGCACTACAAAAATCGAATTTCTTGAAAGTTGAATTATCGCATGTGTATCGTCAAACAGATCCCATTTTTCTGGATATTTTAAATGAAATTCGTTTCGGAACATTGAGTTCAGAACACAAGCAAGTTCTTGATAACCGTATTGATTCGAACATTGGCTTCCAAAAGAACAATGAATTCATTACCCTTACAACCCATGTGCGTAAAGCCGATGAATTAAACACAAAACAGCTTAATCTTTTATCAGGAAAAGAGCGCACGTTTGATGCAATCATTGATGGCGATTTTCAACCCAACTCCTACCCGACCGACGCAACACTCCGCTTGAAAATTGGTGCGCAAGTGATGTTTCTTAAAAACGATAAAGAGCGTCGTTTTTTTAATGGACGGATTGGTATTGTTGAGGGATTTGATTTTGAATTGGATATGATTCTCGTGCGCTGCAAAGGCGATGAGGAACCCATTTACTTAGGTCGTGAAAAGTGGCGGAATGTGAAATACTCGTTCGACCAAACCAAGAATTCTGTCCAAGAAGATCAGAAAGGTTCCTTTGAGCAGTTTCCATTGCGATTGGCTTGGGCCATTACGATTCATAAAAGTCAGGGACTTACTTTCGATAATGTAATCATAGATGCGGGAAGCGCTTTTGCTCCCGGACAAGTTTATGTGGCGATGAGTCGCTGCCGAACACTCGAAGGAATAGTGTTAATGAATAAACTTTCGAGCAGAGATTTGCAGCCCGATACTGCGATTACTCAGTTCTCAAATTTATTCGATCATGTTCCAACGTTATCCAATAATTTGATGCAGTACGAATTAAATTATTTATCCAATAAATCGTATGCAGCATTCGACTTTTCTTGGCTAAAACCACTTATTCGGGAAGCGCAAGAGTCACTCATTCCTTTATTGAAAAAACTAAGCGATGAAACTGCAAATGCTATTAAAAAATGGGAAGTTTTTCATCCTGAAATTTTAACGACAGTATCTAATTACAAACCACGATTGGAACATTTGTTTTATCATTTATCGCTCAATCAATATTCGGAAGATGAGGTAAATAGGTTTCCAAAAGCAGCTCAGTTTTTCTGTAATGAACTCATATACAAATTGTGCTTACCACTTCAAGCAGTTCGAAAAGAGTTGGTTGCACAACATGGAATAAAATCGGCAATTACTGAAATCCGTTTAATTGAAATTCGAATACGAGAAGCAATTCGACAATTAATTGAAGCGGAACTTTTGTTTCATGCTTGGTTGAATAGAAGCGAAGTAAGTAGCATCAAACAGCTGATTAGCGATCGTGTAAAAGTGGCTTATGAACCATTGAATGTTTCGATGGAAAAAGCGGAAATAAATGTTCAAAACACGAATAAAACACAAAAGAAAACGAAGCCCAAAGTCGAAAAAGGAAGTACGCAACGTTTGTCTTTAGAAATGCTGCGAACAGGGAAAAGCATTCAAGAAATTGCACTCAGTCGCGAATTGAAAGCATCTACTATTTGTTCTCATTTGGCTGGATTTATTGAAAAAGGTGAATTGCAATTGAAAGAGATTTTATCATCAACAATTATTGATCAATTAGAAACGGCAATGCGGGATTTTCCTGCCGATAAAAAATTAGGTGAAGTTCTTTCTTCACTATCCAAACAATTTGCTGCGGATGAAATAATTTTAGGATTTGCATGGAAAAAATTCAATTCAAAAAATGAACCATCGAATTAGCAAATACATCCTAATTGCTTCAATAATTATTCAGTGCATCATCCATTTTGGAATTCCACTGATGCCTCATTTTTTAAATGACCCTGCTTGGTATTATATGTTCAAGCATTACTTATTTAATGGCATTTGGATTCATGAAGATCTTTATCCATCATTTACTCAACCAGTGCTTTATTATTGCCCGCTCGGATATTCTTTACTGCATTATATTTCAGGGGGAATTGCATGGATTTTTCAATGCTCTTTTGTGGATGTTTTAAAACATCTCCAATTTATCATCTATCTCTTTTCTGGCCGAATGCTTTGGATTATTGCTAAACCCTATGCGAGCATCTCACAAAGAAATCTGCTTTGTTTGATGTATCTCTGGTATTTGCCATTTTTTAATTATGCGCACTTGGCCATGTCGGAAACGTGGTTTATTGCCTGTATGCTTTCGAGTATTTATTTCTTCCAATTGGGAATTATCACTCAAAAAACAAAATGGATTGTTTGGGGATTTATTCTCGTTGGATACACTTTTCTGGTGCGACCGGTTGCAGGCGTTATGCTTCCCATTGTATTGCTCTTATTGCTTATCCACCCTCATTTTTCAAAGAAAAAAATACATGTTTTCATAGCATCACTCTGTTTTATTGTATTTCCAATTATTCAATTGGGATTCAATAAAGTAGTATATAATACTTGGACATTACGTGAAGGTTTTTCTTGGAATTTATGGAACCGCGTTGTGAATGAAGATGGCTACAATCCGAATCTTTCTGAAGCAACTGCCGAAATGAAAGTAACATTGAAAGACCCCAATTTTGTGGCTAAAGGTGAACATTGGTGGGACATCACTTCCCAGCTTTCACATTTGGGAATGCAGCCAAAAGAAATTCAGGCGTATTGCATGCGTATTTGTTTTGATGGAATTAAAGCAAATCCTGGAACATATTTCGGAACTTCATTTAAACGAGGTTTAATGATTTTGCCCATAGAAATTCAGGAAAGTATGTGCATTTATTCGACGGCAAATGAATATTCCGAATTTCTAAAAAACTATACGTCAAGACATCATCAACCCTTGTTAGATGAACTGAACAAACAAGAAATTGGACACTCTACTCTTTCGAAATTTGGAATTAAACTTTACAGTTATTGGAATTCGTTTTTTCTGAAACTGAATAATCAATTCCTATACATTGCTTTATATGTTTCTTTATTAATTCTCGGATTCATTGAAATTCGATCGTATCTAAAACATCGAAAACTCGACCCAATCATTCTATTAATTATTCTCCTTCCCATTGCAATGTCGCTCGCAGCTTGTTCCTTGGAAGTGCTTCACAATCGTTATTATTTACCCGGAATTGTTTTGGAGTTTATGGCGGTTGTCATTGTTGTAAATAAATTTAACCAATTTAAAATCATCTCATCGAAGAAATGATCCTATAAAGGCAAAATAAAACTGCTTTGAAATTCAAAGTAGTTTAGAAATTTCTGAATATTCTTTATTAATTGAGCATTTCGCGCAAAAAGCATTCAATAACAATTTGGAGTGACTATAACGCACCAACCATTGAGAAGAATTAAATATGCATTAATTTCATCTACTAGTGTTGAGTTTTATGCGATTTTAATAAACCGTCCAAATCGAGAGACAAAAGAAATTTTCAAGACATTGTTTCACTTTAGGGAAACATATGTAAATTTGCACTGTTGACAAAAATCAGAAACATAGAAAGATAACATTTTATAAGAACTACTTTCAAGACTTCTTTTCCAAACAAAACAAGAAAGTAAAAGCAAAAATTGTTTGGACTTTTGACTTGGTTGAAGACTTACAAAGAGTTCCTGAAACATATCTGAAACACATAGAGAACACAGACGGGCTTTATGAAATCCGAGTTCAACTTGCTAGCGACATTTTTAGAATTTTCTGTTTTTTTGACCAGGAACAATTAGTTGTCTTAGCGAACGGATTTCAAAAGAAAACGCAAAAGACACCTTAGAAAGAAATAGAAAGTGCACTTAAAATAAAAGCAGAATATGAAAGCGAAAAATAAAAACTTGATGACTCTTGAAGAATTTAAAGAAAAGAACTACGGCAAACGTGGGATAAAAGAGCGAGACGAACTTGAAGCGGGTTATGAAGCATTTAAAATCGGTGCATTGATTCACGATACTCGCATTGAAATGGGAATGACACAGGAGCAACTTGCAGAAAAAGTTGGGACAACTAAATCCTACATTTCAAAAATTGAAAACAATATTAAAGAAGCTCGTATTTCGACACTTCAAAAAATCATTGAACTTGGTTTTGGCGGACGACTTGAACTGAACATAAAAATCTAACGGACGACTTGACCGAAGAAAGAAAAACCGCATAAAATAACATTCAGCTTCTACACTTTCGATGTCATTGCTTCTTTTA
>CAXNGM010000153.1:0-6007 GCA_964201695.1 Bacteroidia bacterium
GCTCAAACAATTAAAAAGTGTGGATTTACCAACATTTGGAAGTCCAACAATGCCGCATTTTAGTGCCATAGTTTCTCTGAAAATGGGCGCAAATATAGTCTAAACAAGCTATTTATTTAAAGCAATTTCAAATCTATTCCCAAATATGCCCATAGCTATCTAAGTTATTCAGTTTAGTTTACTATTTCGGGGTTGAAAACAGGCAATGAAATGAAAAAAGTAGTCCCAACATTTACAGTCGATTCAAACCAAATTTGACCTTCACTACTTTCGATGATATTCTTCACTAAAGCCAAACCGAGTCCCATACCCGAGTTTTTTGTGGTGAAATTGGGTGAAAATATTTTATCGCGCAATTCATCCGAAATTCCCGTTCCATTGTCTTGAATAGATAAAGTAATTTCTTTTTCGGAAGTTTTTAATTGAACCAATAACTCACCCATGCGATTTTCTGGAATCGATTGAATAGCGTTCCGAAAGAGGTTATTAAAGACACGAAGCATTTGTTCTTTATCTGTATACACAAAACAAGGTATGGCACTTGGATCAACATCTAACTTAATGGTAACTCCTTGTTCGCCTTGGTGTAAATCGATGGCATTCAATAATAACGAATGGAAATCCACTTTCTCCTTAACCATATTGGGCATTTTGGCGAAATTCGAAAATTCGGTTGCGATGTGGCTTAGCGAATCGATTTGCTCAATCAAATTTTGCGTGTAACGGGCTATGCGTTCATTAAATCCGGGGGCATCATCGTCCCAAGCTCGTTTCAGCATTTGGGTGCTTAATTTCATCGGAGTTAATGGGTTTTTAATTTCATGCGCCACTTGTTTCGCCATTTCTCGCCAGGCGCTTTCACGTTCCGAACGAGCAAGTTTTTCAGCACTCTCGGCAAGTTCACTCACCATTAAATTGTATTCATTGATTAAGTCTCCAATCTCATCTTTCCCTTTCCAAGCGATGACTTCATTCTTGCGTCCCAATTGAATGTTACTCAACTTCTCCTGAATAAGTCGCAACGGTTCGGTAATAGTGTTCGATATAAAGATGGCAGCAATTAAAACCAGTACAATCAGCAATACGTAAATGTTTACAATGGCAATAATAAACGTTGCGATTTCTTTTCTAAGCTCATTTTGACGAGCAAAATAAGGAAGATTTAAGTAACCAATTACTTTGTTCTCGTAGTTTCGAATTGGCACATAAGCCGAAAAATACTTCAGTTTACCAATATGCTCTTCCTGAATAAACTCGGTTTTTTTGCGAACGGCGAGGTTGTAAAATGCTTCAGGATTCATTTTCTTAGATACCAAACCCTCATCAAAAATCTTCGATCGGGATGATGCATATAATTGTCCTGTTGGATCAAAAATATTGACATCTGCAAAGAAAATATTGGCTTGTTTGGTTAATGCATAGGTAATATCTTCTGAAATAAATGGATTTAAACTTTCGTCTTTGCCAATGAGATAATCGGTTTCAACTTGAAGGGAATGAATTTTTTCGCTGATGTTCCGGAGATTTTTTTGGTTGCTGTTGGAAATGATATATAAAATTGTTCCGCCACCAATTAACAACAATGAAATAAACAAGATGAATACAATGGAAAGCTGAATGCGCCTTTTGAAACTGATGCGTTTTAAATTTCGATTCAATACAATTTCGCGAACAAGATAGGGGATTAGAAAAAGGATACTAAAAAACAGAATAAGATACGAAAAGGGAGTAAGTATTCCAAGCAAACCAGCTCTTGGCAAACTCAAAACTACATACGATTCTGGGCGGACACGGTAAACTAGATGGCTAAATTTGCCATCATTAATAAAACGATATTCTTCCTGTGAGTAGTTTTTGAAAAGTGAATCGGAGAGTTCATAAGAAAAACTTCCATAATGAGATACTAGTTTTCCTTGGTTGTATCGAGCATAACTGTAATTGCTTAAGTCGGTTCGGGTACTCACCATTTTATCAAGCAACAATTCAGGATACCCAATTTCTTCAGGGGTAAAACGCGATTGAAAATCGATATACAAAGTTCCCAAAGGAATGGAGTCTCTGTTTTCATTTAAGATTGGCAATCGAGCTAAATAACTAATACGCCCAGATCCATTATCGATGAAGAAAAAACGATCGCTCAACGTTGGAATTCCAATAGAATCGATAAGTCTGTCGAATTTTATAGGGTCGCTTATTGAGGTTGTATAAAGCGCTGTCATTGGACATTCATCTGCACCAAAAACCTGTACATTGATACTGTATTTTTCCCAATAGCTGTTAAAGTATAATTGAGCTAAATCGCGAACTTGTCCAGCAGAAATAGAGGACGGGCGCATGTATGTTTTGAGGATCGAATCGTTTAAAATTTTCTTTTCAACTTCTAAAAACAAACTTTCTGCAATGGGATCTCTGTCGGCTGATATTTTTCCAGCTAATAATTTCCGTTTTTCAAATTCGCGTTCTGATGTATTACTTTGAAGAACATAGGTTCCTAAAAAAGCAAAACAGACAATGATGGCAATGACATGCGCATAAGTATAACCGAGCGTCTTATTCCTAAAAAAGTAAATTAGTAGGAAAATAAAAGATGCGATACAAATTACCCAAAAATCGAAATTCAAAAAAAATGAAAATGCAGCCGAAACACATGCTGAAACTAAAATCAAAGCAATGAAACGAATCGTGGATAATTTCAATTCCAAAAGCCACGTTGCCACAAGGTTCATCAATAAAAAAAGCGACCCGAATAACAATCCAATAATAAAGAATGAGATGTAGCTGCTTAATGTTAAATTGAAAACATCCGAAATATCGAGTGAGATGCTTGAATTTATGATTAAGCCCCGAATAATATCTCCAACAAAGCCTGAAATTCCGAGTAAAACAAACAGCGAAATAAATGTTCCAATGTTAGATAAATTGCCTTTGAAACGGAAGTTTTTTCCTTGCTGGTGGATTAGAAAAGTAGAATAAAAAAACAGCAAAGTATTGATGAGTAAATCGCCCAAGGTTGGAAGCCAATTACTAGCTGCATATTCGTTTGGACTAAACAGCGATAAATGGATGATTGGGCTTGGAAATCCGAACTTAAAGCTGATTATTCGAAAGATGACAATACACATCCAATAAAACCAGAAAATAATGAATCCTTTTTTTGCTGCGATTTTAGATGCAATTCGATGCATTTCAATCAAAAAGAGGAGCATTCCAAAAGCCGCTAAACAAACGGGCCAAGTGCTATTGGATTCGGTTTCAGAATCAACTAAGCCAGGCTTAAACCAGGCCGAAATTGTACCATTTGAATTGTAGATCGGGAGTGATCCTTCTTCTTTTAAAGACGATAAATTGGAAGAACTCGGTAATTTATCAAGATCCGGATATCCATTTTGAAGATAGTCGTTTTGGTATGAATACTCTCTGCAAACAAGCGCAAATCCAAGTATTTGGCAAGCATTATTTTGGTATCGTTTAACGAAATACCAACCATTTTTCAAATGCAATAAACTGCTTTCATCTATCGATTGCAAACCAATACTGGAAACGGAAATTGAATTGTCGGTCCAGAAATGAACAGTGCTTTCGGAATAACCAATAAAAGCCATGTTCTGTTTTATCGCTAATGCATTCCATTTGGATGGAAATTTCTTCAGCTTTGAGAAATTCAAACTAGAGTCTCTCGTAAAAGCTTCTGCCTCTTTATCAAGTTCTAGTTCTCTTTGTTGAATGAAATTCTGAAGGATGTGTTGTTGCTCCTCAGGCTTTGGAAAAACTGATACACGAAAGACTATTTCTGCTATACCCAAACTGGCTAAAGCGATTAGAATAAAAACAATCGAACGTATCTTAAATAAGGCCTTCACAGAAAAACAAAAATAACCTTTCTTCGAAGTAAAAAGCAAAAGATAATGTTTGGGTCAATGGAAACATTCTTACTTAATAAATACATCCATGGAAAAATGCATGAGAATCAAACTCATTTTCTTCTACTTTTACAATCCATTCAATTTTCGATTATGCGTAAACAATTTATTAGTCTCATACTTTTTATCGGAGTAACATCAACGGTTTATTCTCAAAATAAAAAGGATATAACTCTGCAAGAAATTTGGGCTAGTCCAACGTTTAGACCAGAAATGGTTATGGGCGTGGCTCCCATGCAAGATGGCAAACATTACAGCACACTAAACTTCGATGATTCGGGCGTTAGCATTGGGAAATATTCATACGCAAGTGGGCAAAAAGTGGGCGATATTTATGCCGCCAACAGTGCTAAGCTTCCAGGTGGTTTAGAAATCCCATTTGATGACTATACCTTAAGTAAAGATGAAAAGAAGATGCTTGTGCCCACAGAATCGGAAGCCATTTACCGATATTCAAGCAGAAGCGCTTACGTGGTAATCGATTTAGAAAAGAAAACAGCATCCTTATTAAGTAGTGGCAAGCAACAATATGCCGCTTTTTCGCCCGATGGAAATCAAGTAGCTTTTGTTCGCGATAATAACCTTTTTGTGAAAGATTTGATTTCAGGAAAGGAAGATGCAATCACCAAGGATGGCAAGCAAAATGAGATCATCAATGGCGCAACTGATTGGGTGTACGAAGAAGAATTTGCTTTAAGTCAGGCGTTTTTCTGGTCTCCCGACGGAAGTAAAATTGCCTATTTACGTTCTGATGAGCGTAAAGTGAAAGAGTACAATATGCAAACTTATGGTAACTTATATCCTGGTTTATACACGTTCAAATATCCCAAGGCAGGAGAAGATAATTCGATGGTGAATGTTTTTGTGTATGATGCTAAATTGGGGAAATCTGTGAAGATGCAAACGGGAGATAATAAAGATCAATACATACCGCGTATTCAGTGGACAAGCAAAGGCGCCGAATTGTGTGTTACTCGTTTAAATCGTCACCAAAACCACCTTGAACTTTTATTAGCAAATCCATTCAATGGAGAAGTGAAAACCCTGCTCGAAGAAACATCTGAAACCTATATCGATGTTCATGATAACTTAAAATTTCTGCAAGATGGTAAGCGATTTATTTGGTCGTCTGAATTGGGTGGCTTCAATCATCTTTATCTCTATGGAATGGATGGAAAGCGCATCAATGCCATAACAAGTGGGAATTTCGATGTCACCGAATTTTATGGAATCAATGAAACAACAGGACTCGTTTATTTTCAGGCAGCGAATCCTTCACCAATGGATCGTAGTCTGTTTACTGTTAAATTAAACGGCAAAGGACAAAAGAATTTACTACCTAGTAATGGACATCAATCCCCCGAATTTAGCAGCGATTTTAGTTTTTTTATTTTAGAGCAGAGCAATGCTAATTCTCCTTCCGATTATAGTTTATATAGCGGAGAGGGTAAGCTTATTCGAACATTGGAATCCAATAAATTGTTGAAAGATAAATTGTCAGAGTATAACCTATCTCCCAAAACATTTTTCAATTTTACAACAACGCAAGGAACAGTTTTGAATGGTTGGATGATCAAGCCTTCAAACTTTGATGCGACTAAAAAGTACCCGGTTTTTATTACAGTTTATGGTGGTCCGGGTCATAATACCGTTGAAAATGATTGGGGGGGATCTGATTATTTATGGCATCAACTTCTAGCCCAGAAAGGATATATTGTTGTTTCGGTTGATAACAGAGGGACCGGAAATAGGGGAGAAGCATTTAAGAAATCTACCTATAAGCAGTTGGGTAAATTGGAGACGGAAGATCAAATGGAATTCGCCAAATACTTGGCTTCTCAGTCTTATGTTGATGGTGATCGTATTGGCATACAAGGATGGAGTTACGGAGGCTATATGAGTTCATTGTGTATTACCAAAGGAGCTGATCTATTTAAAATGGCCATTGCAGTTGCTCCGGTTACGAACTGGCGTTTTTACGACTCTATCTACACCGAACGTTTCATGCAAACACCTGCTGAAAATGAATCGGGTTACGACGATAATTCACCCATTAATCATGTTGGTCGATTAAAAGGGAAATACTT
>CAXNGM010000154.1:0-5996 GCA_964201695.1 Bacteroidia bacterium
TTTTGATAACAGGCGGTTTAGGTCCAACCAAGGACGATATAACCAAAGCAACATTATGCGACTATTTTGGTGGAGGATTAATATTCAGCGATTTGCAATATGCTCAAGTCGAGAAGTTGTTTCGAAGTTTTGGAAGGGAGGTTACCGAAGTCAATCGCAAACAAGCAGAGATACCAGAACGTTGCGAACTCATTGTGAATTATAATGGAACAGCTCCGGGAATGTGGTTCGAAAAAGACGGTATATATTATATGTCGATGCCAGGTGTTCCTTATGAGATGAAAGCCATGATGGAAACTCAGGTAATACCCAAAATCCGTGATAAATTCTCATTGCCAGTCATTGTGCACCGAACATTTTTAACCCAAGGCATCGGAGAAAGTGTGCTTTCGGAAATGATAACAGATTGGGAAGACGCATTGCCCAAACACATGAAGCTTGCTTATTTACCTAGCCCTGGAATGGTGCGCTTGCGAATTAGTGCTCATGGCGAAAACGAAATGCATGTAAGCGCTGAAATTGAAGAACAGGCCATCGAATTATATAAGCACATTGGAAATTATATATATGGTGAAGGCGAGGAAACTTTAGAAGCGATTATTCTGAATATTTTGAAGAAGGATAAGAAAACCTTGTCGCTTGCCGAAAGTTGCACAGGAGGAAATATTTCCCATTTATTAACTTCAATTCCCGGCGCTTCCGATGCATTTGTGGGTGGAGCGGTTGTCTATACCAATACGATGAAGGTGGATGTTTTGGGAGTTAATCCTCAAACGCTTTCCAATTATGGAGTTGTAAGTGAAGAAGTTGTTCGGGAAATGGCATTGGGAGCCATTCAAAAATTCAATTCCGATTTTGCCATTGCCGTTTCAGGCGTTGCTGGTCCAGGAGCCGATAAAGATGGAAATCCCGTTGGAAGTGTTTGGATTGCCATAGCAGGAAAGGATTTTACCGAAGCAAAGAAATTCCAGTTTAGTATTAACAGAGAGCGAAATATTACGATGTCTTCGTATGCTGCGTTGAATTACTTAAGAAAACAGTTAATTGCTAATTAATTACGAATTATCAATTACAAATTACGAGTTACGAATTACGAGTTACGAATTACGGGTTACGAATTACGGGTTACGATTTATTAGTTTATTATTGTCGCTACACCTCGCTTTTGGAGGAAAACGTTTGTGTTCGATAAGGTATAATTGCTTTTAATCTTACCAATTCCGGTAACAGTAAAACTACCTTCAATAATTAAAGAATCTTGGAAGGTTTGTGCTGGAATTGTTAATGCGCTTGGTTTAGTGTTTCCATCGAGCGTGTCAGAATAGGTGCCATCTTCGTAGCGCCAGAAAAAACGAACCTTCGATTTGTTAACAACCTGAACACGAATATCTATGGTTTTAACTGGTTCTGCAATGTAGGTAGCGAATGTTAAAACAGAATCGTACGCTTCCCAACGACCAGCAAATGCATCGCTATCGTACTGACAAGAGCCATCATCATTATCGGCTTTGCTCTCGTAATTCGTTGCATACACATCGGTGCATCCATCAGTATCGCAAGAACTGATAGTTATAACCAAAAATAGAATTGAAAAAAATAATTTCATTCGTGTTTGTGAAATGATAAATAAAAAAGGCTGCCGAATCGCATTGGAAAAGGCAGCCTTTAAAATGAAAAATATTAGTTATATAGTTGCAGTAATTGAACAAGATTCTGTTCCGAATTCATCTTCGTATGTATATAATATGGTAAGAATATTGCCATTTAAAGATCCAGAACCGCTTAATAAAGTAATACCAGTTCCAAGAGATCCAGACATTAAAGTTAAACTACTACCACTAACCGTTGCTTTTATTGAATAAGCTGATCCAAAACCTGCGAAGTTAGATATGCTTATTGTAGATGTATTTTCTGATGCAGCAGAAACTGTCATACTGAAAGAATCTCCAGCAACACAATTATCTACACAATTGTTATACGTTCCAAGAAAAGCATCACGCTCAAAAGTACAAGTACCATCGTCGGTATCTGCTTTCTCATCGTAATTAGTTGCAGTTGGATCAGTACATCCTTCAGTTTTACAACTTGTTAAAGAAATTGTTGTGGCAATTGCCATCATTAAGAAAAGATTGAATATTTTTTTCATGATTTTAGTTTGTTTGCAGCAAAAATAAAAAAAAATGCTTCGATGCAATAATAAATTAAAGATTTTATTAATTTTGCTATCAAACTAATAAAAAAAACATGAAAAAAACGCTCTCAATTTTTGCCTTTGCTGGAATAACGCTTGTTTCAGCTTGTGGACCAAGTGCAGAAGAACTTGCGAAAAAAGATCAAGCATTGCAAGATTCAATTGCAGCAGTTGCAAAAGCTAGTCAAGATTCTTTAGATTCAGCGATGAAAGCTCAAATGACTGCCGATTCAATTTCTAAAGCCGAGGAAACAGCATCAGCTGATGCTGCAAAAAACAGCAAATCTAAACCAGCTGGTAAAAAAGACGAACCTAAAAAAGAGGAACCTAAAAAAGAGGATCCTAAAAGACCAGCAAGAGATGGATTGAATAATTCAGGAAATAATTCAGGGAATGAAACAAAACCTGCTGGAGAACGTCCGAAAAGAGGAGGAATGAATCCTAAAGTAAATTAAGGTAAACAAAGCCTTCGAATTCAATAGATTTTAAAAGATAAAAATGTGTTGCTTTATAGATAATGGAAACTAAATCTTTAAAGCTGTTTAATTAAATTTAATCCTCCAATTTTATTATTGGAGGATTTTTTTTGGCTTCATTTCTCTGGAAAATGACGTTTTAAGAGTTAATTTGATGTCGATGAGGCTCCAATAAATAAGATTTTAAGCAAATAAATCTTCTGTAATCCACGCCAGTCAATAAATTAACATTTTTTTTGATTTTTCTTGTATGTTTTTGTTTTTTTTTAACTTTGTCTCGTTGAAATAACTAAAAAAACAAACAAATCATGAAAAAAGTAACATTCGCAATCCTTACTGTAGGCGTGGCATTATTCGCATCTTGTGGTGGTGCAGACAACTCTGCAGCTGAAAAAAATGCAAAAGATTCACTTGAGCTTCTTAGAATAGCAGATTCAACTGCTAAGGCAACTGCTGAAGCTGAAGCTGCTGCAATGACTCAGGATACTGCTAAAGCTGATACTGCAAAAGGTGCAACTCCTGCTGCTGCTGCAACTCCTGCTGCTCACTAATCAGTATTTAAAGACTGTGAAAAATCCTGCCTTTGGCGGGATTTTTTGTTTTATAGCTTAACCGCAGGAATCACATCTTCCATCTTTCTTATTGGGGCGCAGCATATTAAATATTCTTCTACCCAGCCAAAAGGCTGCTATTGCTATCAACACAAAAACCAATATCATTTGCATAGCTCAAAATTAGGAATTTGCCCTAATTTCGCAGCTTAAATTTTACAATCATGCAGTTAAGTTTTAAGCGCAACAATAAAAGCGACGAACTTCTATTACATATATATAGAGAACTCCTTTATCCTCGAATGATCGAGGAAAAAATGCTCAACCTTCTTCGGCAAGGTCAAATTTCTAAATGGTTTTCGGGTATTGGGCAGGAAGCCATTTCGGTGGGAACTGTAGTTGCCATGGATAAAGAGGAATATATTCTACCCATGCACCGAAATCTAGGAATCTTTACCGGTCGTGGAATGCCATTTCATCAACTCTTCACTCAATGGCAAGGCAAGCTTAACGGATATTCCAAAGGCCGCGAACGTTCTTTCCACTTTGGTTCTCAAGAACATAAAATTGTGGGTATGATTTCGCATCTCGGTCCGCAACTCGGACTCGCAGACGGTATCGCCCTCGCTCACAAACTCCGCAAAGAAAAACATGTTACCGCCGTTTTTACGGGCGATGGCGGTGCTAGTCAAGGTGATTTTCATGAATCAATCAATGTTGCAGCTGTTTGGGATTTACCAGTAATTTTCATCATCGAAAACAACGGTTACGGACTATCTACCCCAAGCAATGAGCAATTTCGTTTCAATTCGTTTACAGATAAAGGTCCAGGTTATGGAATTCCCGCTCGAAAAGTAGATGGCAACAACGTATTAGATGTATATGATGCGGTTCAAGAAATCAGAGCCGATATTCAGAATAATCCACGCCCATGGTTGCTCGAATGCATGACCTTCCGTATGCGTGGTCACGAAGAAGCGTCGGGAACCAAATACGTTCCTCAAGAATTATTTGACCTCTGGGCGAAGAAAGATCCTGTTGCTAATTACGAAGAATGGCTTGTGCAAGAAGGAATCTTGAATGCCGATTCAATTGCAAGCATTCGTGCAGAATTTAAGAAAATCATCGAAGCGGGCGTTGCCACCACATTTGCAGAACCTGAAATAATCGCCGATACGCAGTTCGAATTGAATGATGTGTACGCCCCATTTACCAGTGAATCGAAACAACCCGCTTCGGAATCGAAATCGGAGAAACGCTTCATCGATGCCATATCCGAAGGACTAGCCTTGGCTATGGAAAAGCATCCCGACTTGGTTTTGATGGGACAAGACATCGCAGAATATGGTGGTGTTTTTAAAATTACCGAAGGATTTGTAGAACGATTTGGAAAAGACCGTGTTCGCAATACACCATTGTGCGAAGCCGCAATTGTTGGAAGCAGCATGGGACTTTCGATCAATGGAATGAAATCGATGATGGAAATGCAATTCGCCGATTTCGTTACCGAAGGTTTTAATCAAATCATCAACAATCTCGCAAAAAGTTATTACCGCTGGGGACAAAATGCCGATGTTGTTATTCGCATGCCAACAGGTGCGGGTGTTGCAGCAGGTCCCTTTCACAGTCAGAGCAACGAAGCTTGGTTTACGCATACACCCGGTTTGAAGGTCGTTTATCCGGCATTTCCAAACGATGCCAAGGGATTGTTGTTGGCTTCGTTCGAAGATCCCAATCCTGTGATGTTTTTCGAACACAAGGCCATGTATCGTAGCGTTTCGGAACCTGTGTATGACGATTATTTCACCATCGAAATTGGGAAAGCCAATCTGCTTCGCGAAGGAAATCAAGTATCAATTATTACGTATGGTTTTGGAGTGCATTGGGCGCTTGATGTGTTGAAGAGACATCCTGAAATTAATGCTGATTTACTCGATCTAAGAACATTGTTGCCATTCGATGAAGAAGCAATTTTGGAATCGGTAAAGAAGACTGGTCGCGTAATCATCCTCCATGAAGACTGCTTAACAGGAGGAATAGGTGGAGAAATTGCAGCGCGAATCAGTGAAAAATGTTTTGAGTACTTGGACGCTCCGGTAGTTCGTTCGGCAAGCATCGATACTCCCGTTCCGTTTTCTGCTGTTTTGGAGCAGAACTTTTTACCCAAAGGACGATTTGAACAGCAGTTGCTCGATTTGATTAATTACTGATGACAACGATTCTAGACGTTAACAACCTTTTTAAGAGCTACGGAAATAAGATTGCCGTAAATTCGGTGAGTTTTCGTGTTGAGCAAGGACAAGTGTTTGGATTGCTTGGTCCTAACGGAAGTGGAAAAACCACTTTATTGGGTTGTATCACAGGAATTTTACTTGCTAATCAGGGAAGTTTTTCTTGGTTTGAAGGAGATGAATTTACCAAGGCGCGTTTACGAATTGGTGCATTAATCGAAACACCGAATTTTTATCCCTATTTGAGTGCATACAAAAATCTCGAAATTGTTGCCCGAATTAAAGGATGCGATAATTCAAGAATAGAAAATGTTTTGGAGGAAGTTCAATTGCTCGACCGGAAAAATGATGAGTTCAAAACATTTTCATTGGGAATGAAACAACGCTTGGCAATTGCATCTGCATTGCTAAACGACCCAGAGGTTTTGGTACTCGATGAACCTACCAATGGCCTAGATCCTCAAGGAATAAACGAAATCAGAAACATCATTCTCCAACAAAAATCGAAAGGGAAAACGATCATTCTTGCCAGTCATCTATTGAACGA